>CANKAT010000025.1 GCA_947479815.1 Sphingobacteriaceae bacterium | reverse complement strand
GAGGTGAAAAGACTTTGACCGCTACTGCGATACTATTCTCGTTGTATTTATTGAAACCTGCCCCATTCTGTATATTTGATGAGGTGGATGCTCCTCTTGATGATACCAATATCGATAAGTTCAATAATATCATACGTGAGTTTTCTGACCGCTCACAATTTATTATAGTTTCTCATAATAAGAGAACAATTGCGAGTACAGACATTATTTATGGAGTTACAATGGCTGAGCAAGGGGTATCAAGAGTTGTTGCAGTTGACATTCGCGAAGTTGCATAATATTAAGAATGATCATCTTAAAATTGATTATTGGCAATAATCTGATAAATCCATATGAAGAAACTATTACTAACCGTAGCATTATTTTCCTTTTTTTGCGCAAATGCACAGGATATAGACCGTTCTAGCTTACTGAGAGATATAGAAACCCTATCATCAGATCTATTTGCTGGCAGAAAAACTGGAACAGAAGGTAATAAGGCCGCTGCAGAATATATAGCTGAAAGATTTACCGAGGCTGGATTAAAATCATTTCAGGATAACTATAGACATCCATTTAGTTTTAAAAACAGGAAGTCAGAGCTGATCAATGGAACCAATCTGATTGGTTATATAAAAGGCAAAACAGATGATGTAATTGTAATTTCAGCACATTATGATCATGTCGGAGTTAATAATTCTATGATATACAATGGAGCAGATGACAATGCCTCAGGTGTATCCGTTTTATTAGGAATTGCAGAATATTTCAAAGTTCACAAACCCCGAAATACACTGTTGTTTATCGCCTTTGATGCTGAAGAAATGGGGCTTCAGGGAGCAAATTCTTTTTTAAAGGAACCAGTAATATCCAGAAAATCTATTATTATGAATGTTAATATGGATATGGTTTCACATAATGACAAGTCAGAGCTTTATGCTGTTGGAACTTATAAAACACCAATTTTAAAAGGGATTATTGAAGATGCAGATGACAATACGGGCATAAATATTCTTTTTGGACATGATATTCCTGGTTCAGGAAAGGATGACTGGACCATGCAAAGCGATCAGGGTCCTTTTGCAAAAGAAAATATACCTTTTATTTATTTCGGGGTCGAAGATCATGATGATTACCATAAGCCTAGCGATAAATTTGCAACTATCAATCAGAACTTCTTCCATTCAGCGTCTACGGCCATATTAAGGAGTATAATCAAGATTGACAAAGACTCAAATAAGATTAAGGCAAATACCACAGATTCCTTAAAAACAAAATAGCTATCTTTGAAAAGCAAGCTGTTCTATCGCCGTGATGCAAATCAAGGAGGAAAGTCCGGGCAACACAGAGCATTCTGCTTCCTAACAGGAAGGCTTCATGAAAATGGAGACGGATAGTGCCACAGAAAATAAACTTCCCGCCTAGGCGGGTAAAGGTGAAAATGTGAGGTAAGAGCTCACGGTATTTTATGGTGACATAAAGTGCGGTAAACCCCAGGAGTTGAAAGACCAAATAGGTTCCGGAAGCGAAGCTGCTCGTTTCCTTATGTCGCTGATGTGACATTATCCGGAATGGGTAGGTCGTTAGATCATACAAGCAATTGTATGACTAGATAAATGATAGAATTTCCGATTTATCGGGAAACAGAACCCGGCTTACAGGCTTGCTTTTTTTTAACATTAACTCCTTAAAAAGGAATCCAAAATTTTACAGAACCTGCCTAAATAAAACTCAAACTGTAAAAAATAATGGGGACATTTCAAAAACAGCCTTTATCCTTTTGAACTATAGGCTTTCAGCTTTACCCTTTTAGATTTAGGCTTTAACCTTTCAGCTTTAACCTTTCACCTTAATTAGAGTGTTTTAATTTCTGCTACTAATTTTTGAAGTACTGATTTCGCATCTCCAAATAACATGGAAGATTTAGGTTGGAAAAAGAGCTCATTTTCAATACCAGCATAACCGGGATTCATACTCCTTTTATTAATAATTACCAACTTAGACAATTCCACATCAAGAACTGGCATTCCATAAATTGGAGATCCGGGATCTGTTTTGGCAGCAGGATTCACCACATCATTTGCTCCAAGAACCAAAACAACATCTGTTTGAGGAAATTCTTCATTTGCGAGTTCCATTTCCAATAATCTGGCATAATCTACATCTGCTTCTGCAAGAAGTACATTCATATGTCCAGGCATACGGCCTGCAACTGGATGGATCGCATAATTTACTTCAACACCTTTATCGGAAAGTAATTTTTCAAGTTCATGGCATACGTGCTGAGCCTGAGCAACGGCTAAACCATATCCAGGAACGATCATAACCTTTTTTGCATAACTCATTACAACTGCAGAATCACTAATACTTATCTCTTTATAGGCACCCTGATCTTTACTTGCAGACCCAGTTGAAGAACCACCAAATGAGCCAATCAAAACATTACTCAATGGTCGGTTCATTGCTTTACACATCAGTATAGTTAAGATTGTACCGGCCGAACCCACTAATATACCACCTGTAAGCATTACAGGATTATCATACAAAAATCCACCAAAGGCTGCTGCAACACCTGTAAATGAATTTAACAATGAAATAACAACCGGCATGTCTGCACCACCGATAGGCAATACAAAGAATAATCCGTAAATAATTGACAATACAAAAACCAAATAGAACAAGGATCCTGCTGCAGGATCACCTGAAATGATCAGATAAGCTGAAAGACAGATAATCACAGCAAAAATAACAAGGTTCATAATATGCTGACCATTGAATGCAAAATCCTTAATTCTTCCATTCAGTTTTGCCCAGGCCACCATACTACCGGCAAATGAAATTGTTCCAATGATCAATCCAGCAAAAATGATCAAGAGCGTTCCACTGTTAACTGCTCCACCCAACTGAATTTGATGAT
Organism: Sphingobacteriaceae bacterium; assembly: GCA_947479815.1. Classification (GTDB taxonomy): domain Bacteria; phylum Bacteroidota; class Bacteroidia; order Sphingobacteriales; family Sphingobacteriaceae; genus Daejeonella. The sequence goes on along the minus strand of CANKAT010000025.1, from coordinate 34,044 downwards.
TAAGATGATCGAATTCTACTATTGAAATTAACGCAGCACAGGCACCACCCATTCCGTTAAATAAACTAACCATTTCTGGCATAGCGGTCATCTTAACCTTTTTTGCAGCGATAGTCCCTAAAACAGTACCAATAATCAATGCTGCGAAAATCCAGATGTAATTCCCAAGTTTTATACCTTGTTCTTCATATAGAAAAATGGTCCCCAGAATAGATATAGCCATTCCAGCTGCTGCGATAAGGTTTCCTTTTCTGGCACTTTCCGGATGACTTAACATCTTTAATCCGATAATAAAGGTTACAGACCCGATCAGGTAACAAATGATTAGTATATTTAATTCCATTATTCTAAATTTCTAATTATAACAATATATATAGTAAATAGCCAACCGCGCTAAATTTCTATTTCTTCTTTTTAAACATTTCAAGCATACGGTCTGTAACCACAAAGCCTCCAACCACATTCAAGGTACCTAAGATTACTGCCAGAAATCCAAGAGTAAGCGCTAGCAAATTATTGCTTTCAGCTTTTCCCATTACTATAATCGCCCCAATTATAACTACGCCATGAATAGCATTTGCACCACTCATCAAAGGAGTGTGCAGAACACTAGGCACACGTCCGATAACTTCAATTCCAAGAAATACACTCAGAATTACTATGTAAATCATTTCCTGATGCAGCGATAGCCAGCTAAACATTGTTTCCATATATATGTTGGTTGTTGATTGAACTTTTATTAATAAAACTAATTACGAATTACGAATTACGAAAACTAATTACGAATTACGAATTACGAATTACCTAAAACTTATTACTTATTACTTACTACTTATTACTTATTACTTATTACTTACAACTTATTACTTACAACTTATTACTTACTACTTAAAACTTCCTTCACCCTAGCATTACAAACCTCACCATTATATGTAATACAAGTTCCCTTTACTAAATCATCTTCAAAATTAAGATTGATCTGCCCCTCAGCTCCAAAGATTAATTGAAGAAAATTCAGAATATTCTTTCCATAGAGCTTACTTGCATCTGAGGGCATCGTACCCTGAAGATTTGAATTACCTATAATGGTTACATTTTTATAAACTATAGTTTCATTGTCTTTAGTTTGTGTAGTGTTCCCACCAGTAGCAGAAGCAAGATCAATAATCAAAGACCCATTTTTCATTGAATCCAGAATACTGTCAGGTAAAAGAATTGGTGCTTTCTTACCAGGTATTTGGGCCGTTGTAATAATCACATCAGCTTTTGAAGCAACTTCAGCAATTCGCTGCTGTTGTTTTTGCTTGTAGTCTTCAGTTTGATCTACAGCATAACCTCCTGCTTTTGAGGCATCGAGAGCTCCTTCAACTTCAATAAATTTAGCACCCAAACTCATTACTTCTTCTTTTACAGCAGGTCTAGTATCAAATACTTCCACTACGGCTCCTAATCTCTTAGCAGTTGCAATAGCCTGAAGCCCTGCTACACCTGCTCCTAATATCATAACTTTTGCTGGTGCAATACTTCCGGCAGCGGTCATGAACATTGGGAAATATTTTGGCAACTGCATAGCAGCTAGTAATACTGCCTTATAACCTGCAATATTTGCCTGGGAACTAAGAATATCCATGCTCTGAGCCCTGGTTGTACGGGGAAGCATATCCATACTAAATGTTGTTAAACCCTTAGAAGCCCAATCATTAATTAATGCAAAATTTGAAAGTGGATTATAAACACCTAAAACAACTGCATTCTTCTTTAAATTTTTTAAATCCTCTGTTGTAAGGAGATTTATACTGAGCAGAATATCAGAATTCTTTAATACATTTTCTCGGGAGCATAACTCAGCACCCTGCTCTGTATATAATAAGTCGGATGCATAAGCATGGTTACCACAATTATGCTCTGCCAATACATGAATATTTTGTTTTTTGAGTGCCGCAATGTGCTCGGGAATTAAAGAGACCCTAGATTCTGTAGTCGGTTCGCGTAAGATGCCAATAGTCATTGAATTCGCTATATATTAGTTTTCAGACAAAATAGTAAAAAAAAGTAGTAGTGAGAAACTCCTTATAAAAAAAATACAAATTCTCATTGTTCAAAATTCAGGTTTAAATAAACAGTCACAACTAATCTCATAATTGGAAGAACTAAACCATAATTTACGCTTAAAAAACTATATTTGCGCTTCAAATGAAGTACATACGTAATTTTTGCATAATAGCTCATATTGACCACGGTAAAAGCACATTGGCTGACCGTCTTCTGGAGTATACCAATACCATCACACAACGTGAATCACAAGCTCAGTTACTTGATGATATGGATTTGGAACGCGAGCGTGGGATAACAATTAAGAGCCATGCTATACAAATGGATTATATTCAGGATGGACAACCTTATGTTCTAAACCTGATTGATACACCTGGCCATGTTGATTTTTCTTATGAAGTATCCCGTTCAATTGCTGCCTGCGAAGGTGCATTACTGATTGTAGATGCTTCACAGGGTATACAGGCACAAACAATTTCAAATTTATATTTAGCCTTGGAACATGATCTTGAGATCATTCCAATCTTAAATAAGATGGACCTTCCAGGTGCTATGCCCGAAGAAGTTAAAGACCAGATCATTGAACTGATCGGTTGCAAACGTGAAGAAATCATTCCAGCTTCGGGTAAAACGGGACTAGGAGTTGATACTATACTTCGGGCTATTGTAGAGCGAGTACCTTCTCCAAAAGGAAATCCTGATGGTGAATTACAGGCCTTGATATTTGACTCGGTATTTAATTCTTTTAGAGGAATTATTGCCTATTTTAAAGTTTTGAACGGCGAAATCCGTAAAGGTGACCGGGTAAAATTCGTGGCCACCGATAAAGATTATATCGCTGAAGAAGTTGGGACATTAAAACTTACACAAAAGCCTAAAGATGTCATTAAAACAGGTGATGTTGGTTATATCATATCCGGAATAAAAGAAGCACGTGAAGTAAAGGTTGGTGATACCATTACACATAGAGACAAACCAAGTAAAGAGCCAATTAAAGGTTTTGAAGAGGTTAAACCAATGGTTTTTGCAGGTATTTATCCTGTTGATACCGATGAGTACGAAGAGCTTCGAGAAAGTATGCACAAGTTGCAACTCAATGATGCATCAATTGTATTTGAGCCCGAATCATCTGCTGCCTTAGGATTTGGTTTCCGTTGCGGTTTCCTGGGCATGCTTCATATGGAAATCATACAAGAACGCCTGGAACGTGAATTTGATATGACCGTTATCACAACTGTTCCAAACGTATCTTATAAAGCATTTACATCAAAGGGAATTGAAATTGATGTTCATAATCCGTCTGATCTTCCTGACCCGAGTAAACTTGATTATGTTCAAGAGCCCTATATTAAGGCTAATATTATTACAAAATCTGAATTTGTAGGGTCGATCATGTCGCTCTGCATACAGAAGAGAGGCACAATCATCAATCAATCTTACCTGACTTCAGACCGTGTTGAACTAATATTTGAAATGCCTATGGGTGAAATTGTATTCGATTTTTACGATCGATTAAAAACAATTTCAAAAGGTTATGCCTCATTTGATTATCATCAGATCGGTTATCGACAATCAGATTTAGTTCGATTAGATATTCTATTAAATGCTGAACCTGTTGATGCCTTATCTTCACTTATTCACCGTACAAACTCCTATAATTTTGGAAAGAAAATTTGTGAAAAATTAAGAGAATTAATTCCTCGCCAGCAATTTGAAATTATTATTCAGGCTTCAATCGGTGCAAAAATCATTGCTCGTGAAACAGTGAAAGCCTTACGTAAAGATGTAACTGCAAAATGCTACGGTGGAGATATTTCTAGAAAGAGAAAGCTTTTGGAAAAACAAAAGAAAGGTAAAAAACGAATGCGTCAAGTAGGAAACGTAGAAATACCGCAAACGGCATTTATGGCTGTCCTAAAATTAGATTAATACACTGTTTTGGTGTAGTGCGAATAGCGAATAATACAGGTTAATAAGCTGTTTAATGTAAATAAATACACAATTAATAAATCAATGCAATTACTGGACGGAAAATTTGTATCTGAGAAATTAAAACAACAGATAGCTATTGAGGCCGCTGAAATCCTTGATAAAACAGGTAGAAAACCACATCTGGTTGCTATACTTGTTGGTCATGATGGTGGTTCTGAAACTTATGTAGCCAGCAAGATCAAGAACTGTGAAAAAGTTGGTTTTAATTCAACATTATACCGCTATGAAAGTTCAATCACTGAAGATGAACTCCTAAAAAAAATCGATGAAATTAATCAGGATCCAGAGACAGACGGTATATTAGTACAACTTCCTTTACCTAAACATATATCGGCTGATAAAGTCACTGAAAAAATTTCGCCCGAAAAAGATGTAGATGGCTTCCATCCTGTAAATCTTGGACGGATGCAACGTAACCTACCCTCCTTCTTACCCGCAACACCTTATGGTATTTTGCTGATGTTGCAGGAATATGGTATAGATACCAGCGGTAAGCATTGCGTTGTTATTGGAAGAAGTAATATTGTTGGCTCACCGATGAGCATTTTAATGGCCAGAAATACCAATCCAGGTAATTGCACAGTAACCATTTGCCACAGTAAAACTCCAGATATTAAAAAATTTAGTTTAGATGCCGACATATTGATTGTTGCAATAGGAAAGAAAAACTTTGTCACCGCTGATATGGTAAAAGAGGGTGCCATTGTTATCGATGTGGGCATGAACCGTGAAATTTCAACAGAAACAAAATCAGGATACAAATTATACGGCGATGTTGACTTTGAAAATGTTGCTCCGAAAGCATCCTGGATCACTCCTGTACCTGGCGGAGTTGGATTAATGACCATTGTTGGATTACTTAAAAACACCCTCGCTTCAGCTAAAAAAGAGATTTATTAATTGATCTCGTGATTCTAAGTATTCTTAAACCTCGAGATTAAATGCATTACCAAAATTTCCACCACGATTTTTTAATGCCAATATAAACACCATCTTCTTGAATTTCAATTGGGTAAGTATCCACATAATTATTTTGCCCAGCTGCTCCTCTACCTGTTTCCAAATCAAATTCTTGTCTATGATATGGACAAATAATCTTTCCTTTTGAACACCAACCATTACTGAGGTGAGCACCGGCATGAGGACATTTATTTTGTATAGCAAATATTTTGCCTTCAGTTTTAACTAGGCATAGCTTCTTGCCTGCAACAGTTATCGGCTTTAGAAAGTCTTCGGAAGAAAAAATTGTTAAAGGAAATAGCTTAATCCAGTTCATCAGGTATCAGAAATTGTCAATTTTATGTCTCAATCCTCTTAAAACAAGGTTCAGAAATTAAACTTAAGTATATTTGTATCCTAAGTTACAAAATGGCACATCAAATTCCACCCGACGGCACATTATTACCTTTAATGGAAGAGTTTTACACCATTCAAGGAGAAGGATTTCATTCAGGGAAAGCAGCCTATTTTATTCGCTTGGGTGGTTGCGATGTGGGTTGTCATTGGTGTGACGTAAAAGAAAGCTGGGATGCCGAATTACATCCCCTAACTTCAGCAGACCAAATTGTTCAGAATGCAGAAAAATTTCCGGGAAAGGCGGTAGTTGTTACTGGTGGTGAACCGCTTATTTATAATCTCGACTATTTAACAACTGAATTACAAAAACGAGGCATCAAAACATTTATTGAAACATCCGGAGCTTATCCTCTTTCAGGAAGTTGGGACTGGATCTGTTTATCACCCAAAAAATTCAAGTCGCCAAGACCAGATATTTTGCCTTTTGCTGGCGAGTTGAAAGTGATCGTATTTAATAAAAGTGATTTTCTTTGGGCTGAAGAACATGCAGCTCATGTTGCAGAGAACTGCAAATTATATTTACAACCTGAGTGGTCTAAAAGTTCGGAAATTACTCCCTTGATCATTGATTACGTAATGCAGAATCCTAAATGGGAAATTTCATTACAAACTCATAAATACCTGAACATTCCTTAGGCTATTTCTATTTTTTTCAAATCAGTCAATGCATATAAACTTTGATTGGCAACAATAGGCTAAGTAAAATTAATTTTTTACCTTCATACAAAGGGATTTTCCGCAATAGGTATGATTAAGCGTTTATTACTTGTTTTTTGCCTTCTACCCCTGATTGTGTTTGCTCAAAAGCAAACAAGCTCGACAAATAAGCAGGCCCAAAAAGCGTATGAACAGGCTAATCAATCTATTTCTGAGAAATTGTATGATAAGGCCATATCTGAACTTAATCAGGCCATATCTTTAGACCCTAACTTTCTATTCGCATATCAGCAATTAGGTGATCTGTACAGAAAGTCAGGGAAGTATTCCAATGCCTTAAATAACTATCAAAGAGTTCTTTCAATAGATCCTGAATTCCATCCTCTCACCTATTTTGGAATCGCTGAATCTGAGCTAAATACTGGAAATTATGCCAAAGCGATAGAACATTTCAATAAATATTTGACCTATCCTGGTTTAAATAATGCAAGCATTGACAAGATCAATAAATTTATTAGAGATTGTAAATTTAGTTTGGATGCCCAAAAATCACCTGTTCCATTTAAACCTGTTAATATGGGTGCGGCAATCAATACAAAAGAAGATGAATATCTACCTGTGGTTACTGCAGATGAAAAAATGATCATATTCACTCGCCAGGAAAATCGCAATGAAGATTTCTTTAAAAGTGTGAAACGAAATGGCGAATGGTCTGTTGCTGAATTTTTAAGTAAAGAAATTAATACATCTAATTTTAATGAAGGTGCTCAAAATATTTCGCCAGATGGCAATTATCTATTTTTTACAGGATGTAATCGCCCTGATGGTTTAGGAAGATGTGATATTTACATTTCAAAAAGGGAAGGAAATGATTGGAGTACACCTTTTAATATTGGTGGACCAGTAAATACTGCCGGCTGGGAATCTCAACCCTCCATCAGTGCTGATGGCCGCACCTTATATTTTGTGAGTAATCGGCAGGGTGGTTATGGAGGCTATGATATATGGAGTTCTGAATTAAACACTGATGGTACATGGTCAAATCCTGTTAATCTGGGTATGGAAGTTAATACTTCTTATGATGAACAATCTCCATTTATACATCCAGATAATGAAAGTCTTTATTTTTCATCAAATGGATGGCCAGGCATGGGTAATAAAGATATGTTCTTAAGTAGAAAAGCATATGTAGGCGAGAAACAAACAGGTTGGCAAAAACCTGAAAATTTAGGTTTCCCAATCAATACATTCGCAGAAGAAAGTGGTTTAAGCATAAGTACCGATGGCAAACTGGCCTTCTTTTCAAGTAATCAAAAAGAAGGATATGGAAAGCTAGATATTTACTCTTTTGAATTACCAGAAAAATTCAAACCCAAAGCAGTTACCTATGTTAAAGGTAAAGTTTTTGATAATCTTAGTAAGGAGGCCTTGGATGCACATATTCAAATCACAAATTTGATGAATGGACAAACTATTTATGATGAGGTTGCAGATCCTGAAAATGGAGAATTTCTTGCCGCATTACCTGCCGGCAAATCTTATGGACTTACCGTATCAAAAGAAGGATATTTATTTTATTCACAGAACTTTACACTTGTAGGAAATCTAGAAAATCAACCATTTAACATAGATGTTTCTTTACAGAAAATCGAGATCGGAAAAATGGTTATATTAAATAATGTATTTTTTGAGAACAACAAATATGATCTCTTACCTGAATCTATGGTAGAATTACAACAGCTTATTCTTTTTTTAAGAGAAAACCCAACAATATCGATCGAAATTGGCGGACATACCGATAAAATAGGAGAAGACCAATCAAACCTGATTCTTTCTACCAATAGAGCTAAAATAGTTTATGAGTATTTGATAAAAAATAAAATACCTTTAACCAAATTAAGTTTTAAAGGATATGGTGAAGGTCAGCCACTTTCTGATAATAACACTGAACAAGGCCGCAAAAATAACAGACGAACAGAATTTAAAATCACACACAAATAATTATGGAACAAAATTACAAAAACCACGCACGACTGGTTAAAGGGTATCACGGATTACTGGCACTATTGATACTAGTAGGATTAATAGGCTCTATTTTCAATCTATGCGGATCATGGAATAATGAAAGCTTATATTCTGCCAGTTTAATTACATTACTGTTTATATGCTGCATTCTGCTTTTTTGGTTTACAAGATCTTTCCCTCTTAAAGCCCAGGATAGAGCCATTCGTTCTGAAGAAAACTTTAGGCACTTTATATTAACAGGAAAACCCCTACCGCCTGAGCTAAAAATTGGGCAAATTATTGCATTGCGATTTGCTTCGGATGAAGAATATCAAAAACTAGTGCAAAGAGCAGTTACAGATAAAATGGATTCAAAGTCAATAAAATTAGCTATCCAGAATTGGAAACCTGATTACTATAGAGTTTAAAAACAAATTTGATGAAACTTATGTTTTATATTGAATTTTTTTTAAAACATAGAATTCGAAAAAAAAAATTGAGAAAGAATAATACTATAATTATTGATTTAAGATTTAGAGGGGATAGTTTACACTAAAAAATTCATCAAAATGGATACTGAAATAAATCAAAACACCCTAGACCGTCGCGAGGCATTAAGACTTCTTGGAATTGGCTCTACTGCAGGAATAATGGGCATGTTGGGTACTGCATCACCTGCAAAAGCAGAAAACGCTACACCCAGTTATGCAAAAGGCATGGCGCCAATTAGAATTAAAAGTGTAAAAGCTATCGCTACTGCTCCAAGCGGATCAAACTTGATCGTCGTTAAAGTTGAAACTACAGAACCCGGACTTTATGGTTTAGGTTGTGCTACATTCACACAACGTGCAGTAGTTGTTGTAGCCGCAATTAATAGCTATCTCAATGATTTTTGTGTTGGAAAAGACGTGGATAATATTGAGGATATGTGGCATGGTGTTTATGTTAGTTCCTATTGGAGAAATGGCCCTGTACTAAATAATGCATTAAGTGGATTAGATCAGGCTCTATGGGATATTAAAGGTAAGCGTGCAAATATGCCAGTTTACCAATTATTAGGAGGAAAAGTAAGATTTGCAGTTCCCTGCTATGCCCACGCAAGTGGAAATACCCCTGAATTGGTTGCTGAAAATGTTAAAAAATTCATGGATGAGGGATACAAATATGTAAGAATACAGCAAGGTGGATATGGTGCTGTTGGGGTAAATCAAAAGAAACCTGATTTTAAAGCAGCAGGATTTGGTGGAGAAAATGATGCCTACATGGATGATAGAACTTATCTGCGATCTGTACCAAAAATTTTCGAGGCTGCCAGAAAATATTGTGGTGACGATGTAGAACTATTGCATGATATACATGAGCGGGTACAACCGATGGATGCTATCAATATGATTAAGCAACTTGAAGAATACAGACCATTTTTCATTGAAGATCCGTTTTCACCTGAAAACATGGAATGGTTTAAACAATTAAGGATGAGCACCTCTGTCCCTATTGCTATGGGTGAGCTTTTCAATAATATCAATGAGTTTAAAATGCCAATGGTAAATCAGTGGTTTGATTATATAAGGATCCATATTTCTCAGATCGGTGGTATTTCTCCTGCCATGAAAGTTGCCCGACTTGGTGAATGGTTTAATGTAAAAACAGCATGGCACGGCCCGGGTGATGTTTCTCCTGTAGGGCATGCAGCAAATGCCCACATTGACCTTGCCGTATGGAATTTCGGGATTCAGGAATCTGTAAAATTTTCAGAGAAGATGCAGGAAGTATTTACAGGATGTCCAACCATGAAAAATGGATACATGTCTGTGAATGAAGTTCCTGGACTAGGGGTAGATATCAATGAGAAGGAAGCAGCAAAATATCCAATCGGAACTAAATCCAACTGGCAAGTACGAAAAGAGGACGGAACCTTGATTAGGCCTTAATTATGCTATAATTGATCATTTTTATAATTTAACACAATGAGAAAGATTCTATTCGGAATTCTAATTTTTTCGGCCTCCAGCATCTTTGCACAATACCCTAAAACAAGTATTTCTAATGGGTTAATCGAGGCAAATTTATATATGCCAGATGCTAAATATGGATTTTACAGAGGAACCAGATTTGATTGGGCAGGCGTAATAAATAGTTTGAAATATAAAGACCATGAATATTTCGGTGAATGGTACCAACAACATGATCCTAATAGGCATGATGCAATTACAGGCCCAGTTGAAGCATTTGATCCAATAGATTATGCTACTGCGGCTCCTGGAGAAAAATTCATGAAAATTGGTATTGGTATTCTAAGGAAGGTGAAAAATGAACCTTATGGATTCAGCAAGCCCTTTGAAATTCTAAATTCTGGGAAATGGAAAGTAAGGACAAAAAAAGATCGGGTTGAATTTATTCATACCTTAAAAGATGATTCTGGATATTCATATATCTATAAAAAAACAGTCCGCTTGGCAGAGGGAAAGGCCCAATTGATTTTAGAACATAGTTTAAAAAATACAGGTCAAAAAGCCATCAATACTAGTGTTTTTAATCATAACTTTTTCGTGATCGACAATCAAAACACAGGACCTGATTTTTTAGTTAGTTTGCCCTTTAAAATTAATTCAGAACCTGCAAAAAAGAGTCTAATGAATTTCGTTGACAATAGAATGGTTTATAACAGAGATTTAAAGAAAGGCGAAAGTACCATGGAATACCCTAAAGGTTTTACAGGAACCAATGTCGAAGATTATGATTTCAGGATAGAAAATCAAAAAACAGGAGCTGCCGTAAGAATCACATCAAATCGCCCATTATCACATTTCATGTATTGGTCAGTTCCAACAACATTAAGTCCTGAACCCTTTATAAAGATCGATGCATTGCCTGGCAATGAATTTACCTGGGCCATCACCTATGATTTTTATACAATTGACAAAAAATAGATTTAAAAACAGCTTAATCAAATAAAATGATTGATAGAAGATCTTTTCTGAAAAACTCAGCTTTATTTACCTTGGGATGCGCCTTACCTTCATGGTCTGATGCAGGCATAACAGGTAACTTAAAACTAAAATATCCGACCATGGGCCTTCAGGTCTATACTCTTAATTATCTGATCAACTTACCCGGGGCAGATACTAAAACTATTCTTAAACAGATTGCTGATATTGGCATCAAAGAATTGGAGACGGCTACAGGTTCCGGTGGTTTATATTACAGACATCCAGCAAAGGAATTTGCAGCAATTGTAAACGATCTTGGACTAAAATGGATTGGGAACCATGTTGGTGGTTTACCGAGGTCGACACAAGTTCCGGTAGGCTCAAGGAATCTTAGGGATAACCTTCAGCAGATTGTGGATGAGTCGGCCCAAGGAGGTTGCAATTGGGTAATTTGTTCAAGCTCATCAATCAATACAATGGATGACATTAAACGAACTACAGAAATTTTCATAAAAGCAGGTGATGCTGCTGCAAAAAACAAAATGAAATTTGCCTATCATAACCATCAATCAGAATTTACACCCATTGAAGGGGTATCTGCATTTGATTATGTTTTAAGCAATACAGATAAAAACAAGGTATTCATGGAATTAGATCTTGCTTGGGCTACAGCAGCAGGAATGGATCCAGTTGCCTTATTCAAAAAATACCCAGGACGCTTCCCTTTATGGCATGTAAAAGATCTTGATAAAATAAGCGGCAAACCATGTCCGGTAGGTAAAGGAAAAGTTGATTTTAAACATATCTACGAAAACTCAAAACTTTCAGGAGTAAAACACACTTTTATTGAACAAGATGGATCTCAAACACTAAATGACCCTTCATTTAGTGTTCAATGGCTAAAAGAAAATATTTATTAAAAATATTTAGCAGAGAATACTAAACAAGAATTGATTAGGATCAGGAAACTGCATTTCTTATCCTAATCAATTTTTCCAACAAACCTTCAAGCAAATCTAAATGAAGCATATTTGCTCCATCAGACTTTGCGTTTGCCGGATCTGGATGAGTTTCTATAAATAAACCATCACTACCTACTGCAATGGCTGCTTTGGCAATTGTTTCAATCAGGGCAGGCTTCCCTCCTGTTACACCACTGGCTTGATTAGGTTGCTGCAATGAATGTGTGCAATCCATCACTACGGGTACACCAAAGCTTCTCATTTCTGGTATTCCCCTGTAATCAACAATGATATCTTGATAGCCAAAAGTATTACCACGATCAGTAAGTATCACATTGGGGTTACCTGATTCCTGGATTTTTTCAACTGCAAATTTCATAGATCCTGCCGACAGGAATTGTCCCTTTTTCACATTAACAGCTTTTCCTGTAAGTGCAGCAGCTACGAGAAGGTCAGTTTGACGGCATAAAAAAGCTGGAATCTGTAGAACATCTACAAATTCAGCTGCTATAGCGGCTTCATGACTTTCATGAATATCGGTAACCGTTGGAACACCAAATTCCATACTTACCTTATTCAAAATCCTGAGTGCTTTTTCATCACCTATTCCTGTAAATGAATCGAGCCTTGAGCGATTTGCTTTTCTATAAGATCCTTTAAAGATTAAAGGAATTTTAAGCTTATCTGTAATATTTACTATTCTTTCTGCAATTTTGAGAGCAATTTCTTCACTTTCAATCACACAGGGTCCAGCCATCAGGAAAAAATTACCTGATTCTGTGTGCTTTATTTGGGGAATCCTATTAATCATTAATTTCCTAGCTCCGATAAAAATTTAATACGCATTAATTGCACCTCTTGGCGAGTATAATCATCAGTTCCAAGCTCCAAAAGTGCTTCCTCAATTGAGTCGGTTTCTGTTGACCTAAAATAATCAAAAACTTCTTCCTGCCTGTCTTCTTCAATCAACTCATCAATATAATAATTGAGATTAAGTTTTGTGCCGGAGTTTACGATGGTTTCAAGTTCCTTTAATATTTCATCCAATGAGATTCCCTTTGCAGAAGCAATATCCTCCAAAGCAATCTGACGATCAATATTTTGAATAATGGATACTTTAAGTGCTGATTTGTTTGCTGCACTTTTGATAACAAGATCTAAGGGGCGGTCAACATCATTTTCATCAACATATTTTTTTATAAGTTCGATAAATGGAAGTCCGAATTTCGAAGCCTTACCAGATCCTACCCCCTGTATCTGTTTGAGTTCATCAATAGAAATAGGATAATGAGTACACATTTCATCTAATGATGGATCCTGAAATATTACAAATGGTGGCAGATTCTTTTGTTTGGCAATCTTTTTCCTTAAATCTTTCAGCATTTGAAGCAACAAGGTGTCTAAAGCTCCGCTTTGCTGCTGGGCCTCTTCTACCTCATCTTCAGCCACATCCATCAGATAATTAAGTATAAACTTAATCGAATATGGATTTTCTATAAATGAATTTCCAGATTTAGTCAGTTTTAAAAGACCATAATTATCAATGTCTTTGCGAACAAAATTATGCAGGACTATCTGGCGCATTAAAGATTTCCAAAGTATCTCACCATCCGCTTTGCCTGATCCAAAAACCTCTAATTTACTGTGTTCATACGATGCAACCAGCGAATTCTCAATACCCAACATGATATTAATGATATATTGATCATCAAACTTTTCACCCAGATCACGTATCAAGGTCAAAGCTTTTAACAAAGGAGCTTCAGCATCAAAATATTTTTTAGGATGGCGACAATTATCACACATACTATTACAACCAGTTTCATTAAAGTTCTCACCAAAATAATGGAGTATTTGTTTACGCCTACAAACAGAAGATTCAGCATAGTCGATAACCTCTTTTAAAATTTGAGTGCCTATTTCTCTTTCTGAAACAGGTTTGTCTTTCATAAACTTGGTTAACTTGTCTATGTCTTTTTGTGAATAGAAGGCCACACAGATACCCTCACCACCATCACGGCCAGATCGTCCTGTTTCTTGATAATAGCCCTCCATACTTTTTGGAATATCATGATGGATAACGTAACGCACATCAGGTTTATCAATACCCATTCCAAATGCAATAGTTGCCACAATAACGTCAACATCTTCCATCAAGAAGTTATCCTGTGTTTCAGCACGGGTTTTAGGATCCAGACCTGCATGATATGGCAGCGCCTTTATTCCATTAAGTTTCAATGCTTCTGCAACTTCTTCGACCTTTTTACGACTCAAGCAGTAAACAATTCCTGATTTTCCTGAATTCAACTTAGCATATCTAACAATCTCTTTAATTACATCACGTTTTGCCCTTACTTCATAAAATAAATTGGGTCTGTTAAATGAGGATTTAAAAAGAGAGGCCTTGTTCATTTGCAGGTTTTTTTGGATATCCTGCTGTACTTTAGGTGTGGCTGTAGCCGTTAATGCAATAATTGGAATATTTTCTCCAATATTATCGATCACCTGACGTATTCTACGATATTCCGGCCTGAAATCATGCCCCCATTCTGAAATACAATGAGCTTCATCAACTGCAACAAAAGATATTGAAATACCTCTTAAAAAATCTACATTTTCTGGCTTTGTTAATGATTCAGGTGCTACATACAGTAATTTAGTAAGGCCATTTTTTACATCTTCTTTTACATTGGTAATTTCAGACTTATTGAGTGATGAATTGAGAAAATGGGCAATACTATCTGTTCCGCCAAAAGCTCGCAACTGATCAACCTGATTTTTCATTAAGGCAATCAGTGGTGAAATAACAATTGCTGTACCCTCGCTCATTAAAGCTGGAAGTTGATAACAAATGGATTTTCCGCCACCTGTTGGCATGATAACAAATGTATCTTTCTTTTGAAGTATGCTAGTTATTATAGCTTCCTGATCACCTTTGAAGTTATCGAAGCCGAAAAAATTCTGTAAATTATCGAATAATGATTTGTTTATTTCCATTATATAACTGGAAAAAATTGAAAATAGGTCATAATAATATTCAAAATAACATATTTTTGCGATTAAATATTTATTTATTTAAAAAAAACTAAATTGAAAAATAACGTTGAAATATTAGAAATAGCACGACAAACGCTTCAAACTGAAGCAGAAGGTATAAGAAGTATTTCAAGAAATTTAAACGCTGATTTTTCAGAAATAGTACATCAAATTTTGTACCTAAAAGCCCGTGTTATCATAACCGGGATTGGAAAAAGTGCAATAATTGCTCAAAAAATCGTTTCTACTTTTAATTCTACAGGAACTCCAGCAATATTCATGCATGCGGCAGATGCCATTCACGGCGATCTAGGCATGATTCAACAAAATGATCTGGTCATTTGTATTTCAAAAAGTGGAAATACACCCGAGATCAAGGTACTTGTGCCATTATTAAAACAAGGTGGAAATAAACTTGTCGCAATGGCAGGTGATAAAGATTCCTTTCTGGCAAAACAAGCTGATTGGTTACTCGATACAACGATTGATCATGAAGCATGTCCACATAATCTTGCTCCAACTACCAGTACCACAGCTCAATTGGCTATGGGTGACGCTTTGGCAGTATGTTTGCTTGAGTGTCGTGAATTTACTAGTGCTGATTTTGCCAAATATCATCCGGGAGGTTCTTTAGGGAAACGTTTATATTTAACTGTTGGCGACCTGTCTGCACAAAATGAAAAACCCTTTGTCTGTTCAAATGCAACAGTAAAAGAAGTGATCATTGAAATCACCAGAAATAGACTTGGTGCGGTAGCAGTTGTAGATGAAGGAAAACTAAACGGAATAATTACAGACGGCGATATTCGTAGAATGCTGAATAATAATAGTACAATTGATGGACTAACAGCGGCAAACATAATGACTAAATCGCCCAAATACATCGATAAGAACGAACTTGCCGTTAACGCACTTGAAATATTACGCGTTAATAATATTACCCAGATACTTGTAGGCACAGAAAGCAAGTTTGAAGGTTTTATCCATCTTCATGATCTTTTGAAAGAAGGAATTATTTAAATTTTAAAAAGCATGAAAAATTATTACGTACTCATAATGGCGGGTGGTATTGGCAGCAGATTTTGGCCATTAAGCCGTACAGCATATCCGAAACAGTTTCTTGATATATTAGGAACTGGAAAAACTCTGATCCAGCAAACGTATGATCGTTTTTTAAAAATCGTACCTCAAGAAAATATTTTCATATTAACAAATGAAAGCTATAAAGACCTAGTTCAAAAGCAATTACCTGGCATAGATAAAGAACAAATATTGGCTGAACCTATTATGCGTAATACGGCCCCATGCATAGCATATGGCAGTCATAAAATATTGAAAATAAATCCGAATGCATCAATTGTCGTAGCTCCATCTGATCATTTAATCATGGACTCAGATGAGTTCACGCGTTGCATTAAAAAATCACTTGATACTGCACTTGAAAATGATTGCTTGATTACTCTTGGAATTAAACCATCAAGACCTGATACTGGATATGGTTACATTCAATACAATACCAAAAAAATCGGAGAAGATTTTTTCAAAGTTAAGACCTTCACAGAAAAACCAAATGTTGAATTAGCAAAAACATTTGTTCAAAGTGGCGATTTTCTATGGAATGCTGGAATTTTTGTTTGGTCTGCAAAAAATATACTGAAATCTTTTGAAAAATACCTCCCCGAAATGAATGACATATTCAAAGAAGGAGAGATGGCTTATAATACTCCTCAAGAACAGGAATTTATACAATCTGCATTCTCTCAATGCACGAATATTTCCATTGATTACGGAATTATGGAGAAAGCTGACAATGTCTATGTTTTACCAACTGAATTTGGATGGTCAGACTTGGGCACCTGGGCTTCAATCTACGACCTATCTGAAAAGGATTATGTAGGAAATGTGGTAATACCTTCAGAAAGAGTGATCATGTATGATTCTTCTAATTGCATGGTGAATGTTCCAAAAGACAAACTAGTAGTACTTCAAGGCTTACATGATTTTATTGTAATTGAAGACAACAATTCTCTATTAGTCTGTCCAAGAGAACGGGAACAGGAAATCAAACAAATTGTAGCCGATGTAAAACAGCGATTCGGCAGCGAATTTATTTAGCAGCAGACATTTTTTGTCTTACAGCTTCATATAACAATATACCGGCTGAAACCGAAACATTTAACGACTCAATCTCACCATACATTGGAATTTTAGCTAGATGGTCTGCAATCCGGATCAGATCTGTTGAAATACCTGTTTCTTCAGAACCCATGATAATAGCAGAAGGAACAGTATAATCTGGCTGATAGAGATAATCATTTGTTTTTTCTGTACACGCAACCAATTGCAAACCAGATTCCTGAAGAAATTTTGCAGTTTTCAAGAGACTATCATGCCTACAAACCGGGATTTTATAAAGTGCACCAGCAGACGTTTTAATTGCATCAGGATTGATTTGTGCAGAACCTTTTGCCGGAACTATGATGGCATGTACTCCTGCACATTCAGCAGTCCTAGCAATAGCCCCGAAATTACGTACATCAGTGATACCATCTAATATCAAAATCAAAGGAACCTCTCCTTTTTCATAAATCAATGGTATAATATTTTCTATTTTATCATAACTGATTGGTGAAATAAACGCAACAGCACCCTGATGATTCTTTGTTGTTAGTCGGTTGAGTTTTTCTGTTGGAACTAGTTGAAAACCAATTTCTTGATCTTTTAATAAACTACGTAATTCAAGAATTATTCCTCCAGTTAGCCCCCTTTGTAAAAAAAGGTTTTCAATCTCTTTACCACTTTTAATTGCCTCAATAATTGCACGAATTCCAAATACCATTTGATTTGATTCATGTGTTTCAAACTCACGTTTTCGTTTAAAAGGGCTACCGTTCATTTATACTTCCTATTTATTTGCCAAGTTAGATATAATTTCCCTTTTCATAGAAATAAGAAGGTTTATTAGATTAGAATAATAGTTTATCAACATCAAAAAAATTTATTAACACACCGATAAAACATATATAAACAAAGATTTTATATGATTTCCACATTAAATAAAAAATTTATGTTAATAAAACATGTGATTTAAAGAGGTGTATACAATATTGTAATTTTCATCAAAATAAATTGTGAAAAACTTAAACATTTCTGCTCCATTTTTTGTATACTTTTGTTATTATGAGTTTAGAAACGGATCAGGAATACAATAAAAGCAATAAAAATACTTTTTCTGCTGAGCGAAGGAACAAACTAAGCAACATGGCTAGTGGGCTAGGTAAACTTCCCCCTCAGGCATTAGATCTCGAAGAAGCTGTGCTTGGTGCGCTAATGCTTGAAAAAGATGCACTTTCTGCTGTTATTGACATCTTAAAACCTGATGTGTTTTATAAAGATAGTCATCAAAAAATTTTCGAAGCCATTCAGATTCTTTTTCAGAAGTCTTCTCCTATCGATATCCTTACAGTAACTGCCCAATTACGTCAGCAGGGCGAACTAGAACTGATTGGTGGAGCATATTACATAACTGAACTAACAAACCGTGTTGCATCTGCAGCAAATATTGAATACCATGCCCGAATTATTTCTCAAAAATTTATTCAGCGTGAACTAATTCGTATCTCCACCGAAATTATTACCAATGCCTATGAGGATACAACTGACATTTTCGATCTTCTTGATCACGCAGAAAAAAATCTTTTTGACATTGCTCAAAATAATCTTCGAAGAGATTCCCGAAAAATGGATGAGATTATTCGTGAATCATTAGAGAATCTGGAAAAAATTAAAGATAAAGTTGATGGACTGACAGGTGTAGCATCCGGATTTACTGCTCTTGACAGAATTACCTCAGGATGGCAGCCATCAGATCTTGTTATAATTGCGGCCAGACCTGCCATGGGTAAAACTGCATTTGTACTGAGTTGTGCAAGAAATGCTGCAGTACAATTTAATAAACCTGTGGTCTTTTTTTCTTTAGAAATGTCATCTGTACAACTTGTTAATCGTTTGATTTCAGGTGAAACAGAAATAGAACAAGAAAAAATTAGAAAAGGTCATCTGGCAGAATGGGAATGGCAGCAGCTTCATTCTAAGATAGGTAAACTAACTGAGGCTCCCCTATTTATTGACGATACACCAGCCTTAAATATATTTGAATTCAGAGCTAAGTGTAGGCGTTTAAAAGCACAATACGATATTCAAATGATCATTATCGATTACCTCCAGCTCATGCACGGAAAAAGTGATGGTAAAAGTGGTAATCGTGAACAAGAGATAGGTAGTATATCCAGAGCATTAAAATCAGTTGCTAAAGAACTAAATGTACCCGTTATAGCTCTTTCCCAGTTAAGCCGGGCAGTAGAAAACCGTCCTGGTGGTAGTAAAAAGCCAATGCTTTCTGATCTAAGGGAATCTGGTTCTATTGAACAAGATGCAGATATGGTTTTATTCCTATATCGCCCCGAATATTATGGGCTTACAGAAGATGAAAATGGACGATCAACCATTGGAATAGGTGAAGTTATTATTGCCAAGCACAGAAATGGTGAAACTGGTACGGTTCCACTTCGATTTATCGGAAAATTTGTGAAATTCGTAGATCTTGAAGAAGATTTCAGTAGCCCTGCAGGAAATAACCCAAGTCCATTTGCTGGAATTTCACCTTCACAAGACTTTGAGAAGCCTAATAACTTTATTATTCGTCCATCCAGAATGGACGACATAGATGAAGAACCACCCTTTTAAATACTGATACTCTAAGCAGGTATTTTTATTAAATAAACAGACCCAGTAAAACTCCGGCAAGAATTAATAATGGTGTTTTGATCCTGGTAAAAACCAGTAGTAGAAAAGTCATAATAATCAAACCGATTGATAAGAAGTTTATTCCCACAGGCTGTAACAAAAGAAGAAATGCAGCACCCATAAAGCCAACAGCAACTGCATTGATACCTGAAAGTGAATTTTTAATTCGGGTTATCTTTTTAAGATCATTCCAGAAAGGAACAATAAAGAGAATCAGAATTAACCCCGGCAAATTGATTCCCAAAACTGCAATAATACTACCCAATATTTGCCCATAAATGTTAAATCCTGCATTTTTCAGAGTCATGCCTCCAACAAATGAGGTGAAAGAAAAGGTTGGTCCGGGTAAAGCCTGCTGGAATGCGTATCCTGATAAAAACTGATCTGAATCAAGATATCCCTTCATCTCTACAAATTCGGTATACATAAAAGGAACCAGTACCTGTCCACCACCAAATATCATAATGCCGTTCCGATAAAAATTTTCGAATAAACGAATCGGCAAACTAAATGGTGAGGTACGATTAATAAGAGCGCCTAACCCTGCAAAAAGCAATAATACACCTAAAAAATAGGCTATTTTGCGAGGGTTAATATTTGAAAAAAGCTTAAATCTGAGGTTATTTTCCTCAATTGCTGTTTCAACAGTTGATGAAACAATCCCTCCTATAAGAATCAATATTGGGAAAGCATACGCATTTCTAAGAAGCAAAGTAGCGAATAATGATCCGGCAGCAAGCCAAATTGATGTAGGTGATTTTAAAATTGTACGACCAAATGAGAATGCAGCATAAGCTACAATTCCAACAGCAATAGGTTGAACAAACTCCAAAATGGCAGCAAATTTCTCCTTCTGACCTAATAAAGTATAGCTTAGTACTGCCAATGACATCAGCGCCGTTGATGGCAATATCCATATAAAAAATGCACTTATTGCCATCGGTAAACCACCCACTTTATATGCAATACCAACAAGAGTTTGGGTTGAAGATGGACCCGGAAGAATCTGAGTTAAAGCATTCAACTCCAATAATTCAGTTTCAGAAATATACTTGCGTTTATTAACAAAATTTTTGAGCATCATGCCTACATGAGCTTGCGCTCCTCCGAATGCAGTAAGGGTAAACCAAATTACATCATACAGAAAAATAAGTTGGCGCTTACTCCACATCGTATTTAATCGTCTTCATAATCTAAACCAGATGCTGAATTGAAAACTGTTTGCAATTCAGAGTAAGCATGACTATCACCAGCCTTTCTTGCTATTTCCATCCCCCTTTGAAAAACAAATATAGCTTCCGATTTCCTGTCAAGACGCTCGTATAATTTACCTGCGTGATAATAAGTTCCAACATAATCAGGATGTTTATTTAATAGATCTTCAAAATAAAAAAGAGCCTTTTGCACATCATTCTGACTCAAATATTCTGTTGCCAATGCATATTTCAAAAAAGGATCATCAGGCTCATTATTTAGAAAATCCAAGAGCTTTTGTAAACGTATATGATGCATTATATTTTATCTTTTTTAAGTAGATTTGTAAAAAGAGAAATCGATATGAAAATATTAGTTTGTGTCAGTAATGTCCCCGATACAACAGCAAAAATAACTTTTAACAGCGATAATACACAATTCAATACTGCAGGTGTTCAATTTATATTAAACCCCTATGATGAAATTGCTTTAGCAAGAGCTATTGAATTAACTGAAGGAGGTAAAGGCACAGTAACTATTATTCATGTTGGAGAAATCAGTTCTGAGCCAACAATTCGAAAAGCCCTTGCACTTGGTGCAGATGATGCTGTTCGAATCAACGCTTCAGCCAGAGATTCTTATTTTGTATCGGCTCAAATTGCACATTATGCAAAAAATAATGGCTTTGATATCATTCTTACAGGTCGTGAATCAAGTGATTATAATGGCTCGCAGATTGCTGCCATGCTGGGTGAATTTCTAGATATACCTTCAATTTCAATTATCAAAAAACTTGAGATTGAAGCTGACCGGGCAAGTATTGTTCGTGAAATAGAAGGTGGCAAAGAACATTTAACTGTAAGTTTTCCTTTTGTAGCCAGTTGCGCTGAAGGTGTAGCTGAACCCAAAATACCAAATATGCGTGGAATAATGTCTGCTCGGACTAAACCGCTTGAAGTTCTAGATGCAATTGACATTGCTCAATTGATTACTTTCAAATCGTATAGTGTACCGGCTCCAAGAGGTTCAGTAACACTTCTTTCACAGGATGAACCCGAAAAACTGATTGGGCTCCTGCATACAGAAGCAAAAGTAATTTAAAATTCAGATCAAAAATTCATACCCCTATTCAGGGCTTAACTCATAAATATGTCAGTTTTAGTATATGTTGAAAATGCAGATGGCAAATTTAAGAAATCTACTTTTGAAGTAGTTTCATACGCCGCAGCTATTGCTGAACTTTTAAAGACAGAATTAATTGCTATTTCTATTGGCAATGTAAATCAAGATGACTTAAGCACCCTTGGTAAATATGGAGCAAAAAGGGTTCTCAATGCAAGCACAGAAAATCTTAAAACCTTTGTAAACCAGGCATATGCATCTGTAATTGCAGAAGCAGCGAAAAAAGAAGAAGCAGCGGTAGTTGTTTTAGCCAACTCCTTTACAGGCAAAGGACTTTCTCCACGTGTTGCGGTCAAACTTAAAGCAGGCCTTGTAGACGCTGCAGTTGAACTTCCAAAAACTGACAATAATACGTTTACAGTAAAAAGGACTGCATTCTCCGGAAAAGCATTTGCTACAGTTGAATTGAATTCAGAAATAAAAGTGATTGCTTTAAATCCAAACTCTTATCAGCTTAAAGAAAGTGAATCATCAGCTAACATTGAAGATTTTAAACCTGATTTCAAGGAATCAGATTTTAGAACAATGGTTTCTGAAATTGTCAGGTCAAGTGACAAAATAGCTTTACCTGATGCAGAACTAGTTGTTTCTGCTGGCCGGGGCATGAAAGGGCCTGAAAACTGGGCCATGATCGAAGAACTAGCAAAGGTACTCGGAGCAGCCACAGCTTGTTCTAAACCAGTTTCTGATGCAGGATGGCGACCACATGAAGAACATGTTGGGCAAACCGGCATTGCTGTAAGTCCTAACCTTTATATTGCTATTGGCATTTCAGGTGCAATTCAGCATCTTGCAGGAATAAGTTCTTCAAAAATAATTGTTGTAATCAATAAAGACCCGGAAGCGCCATTTTTTAAAGTTGCTGATTATGGAATTGTAGGTGATGCTTTTGAAATTTTACCAAAACTGATCAATGCTATTAAGGCATATAAAGCTCATGCTTGATTTTTATGAATGTATTAATTTCATAACCCAATAGGCTTATTTTATGAAAAAAATTAAACTAGATATTGTAGGCTTATCCTATAGTCAAACTCAGTCAGGTGCGTATGCACTAGTTCTGGGTGAGCTAAATGGACGCAGAAGATTGCCAATTATAATAGGAAGTTTTGAAGCACAGGCAATTGCGATTGAAATTGAAAAAATGACTCCTAGCAGGCCTCTTACTCATGATCTATTCAAATCATTAGCTGGAAATTACAATATAAATATTCAAGAAATAATCATTTATAACCTAGTAGAAGGTATATTTTATGCCAAATTAATTTGTTCGGATGGTAAAAAAACAAGTGAAATAGATGCAAGAACTTCTGATGCAATTGCTTTAGCAGTTCGGTTTGAATGCCCTATATATACTTATGAATTTATCTTAGCATCTGCTGGAATTGTCATAGAAGGTAATGAATTTGTTTTCCTTGAAAATATTGAACCACAAACTGAAGAAAAGGCAGTGAGTACTGCAATTAATTATAGTTCTCTTTCTGAAGAGGAATTGAAAATCAAATTAAAAGATGCACTTGCAGACGAGGCTTATGAAAAAGCTGCAAATATTCGCGATGAACTTTCAAGGCGAAAATCTTCATGAAGATCCTTCTAAAAGTTCTAATTCTTATTCCTAAATTTCACAATTAATTTAGTATTAATCTGTATGGAGAGATTCACTGGCCTGATTGGCATAGTATTAATTTTTGGTATCGCATTTTTAATGTCTAATAACAGAAAAGCGATTAACTATAGGCTGGTATTATCAGGCATAGCAATTCAGTTATCTCTTGCTGTCTTTATTCTAAAAATTCCATTAGGAAAAACAATTTTTTCATGGATAGGAGATGCGGTTACTAAAATTTTAAACTTTTCTCAGAAAGGAGCTGAATTTGTTTTTGGCCCATTAGTAAATTCTGAGAATATGGGTAAAGCGTTCGGAAGCGGGAACGAATTTATTTTTTTCTTTAACATTATTCCAACAATAATTTTTGTTGCGGTTTTGGTGAGCGTTGCCTATTACCTCGGAATCATGCAGCGCCTTGTAAAATTTATCGCAATGATAGTTTACAAATTAATGGGCGTTTCAGGCTCTGAAGCTTTATCAAACGTTGCCAGTGCCTTTGTAGGGCAAGTAGAAGCTCAGATAATGATTAAACCCTATTTAAAAGGAATGACCATGTCTGAACTATTAGCTTCTATGACCGGCAGTATGGCCTGTATTGCAGGAGGTGTAATGGCGGTATATATTGCCATGGGTGTTCAGGCAGAATATCTGATTGCTGCAAGTTTGATGGCTGCTCCAGCTGCACTGGTGATTTCCAAAATAGTTTGGCCAGAAACTGAAATATCAGAAACAAAAGGAACGGTTTCATTAGAGATTAAAAAAACTAATGCCAATCTGGTTGATGCTATTTCGCATGGTGCAAGTGATGGATTAAAGGTTGGGTTAAATGTAGTGGCAATGTTGATTGGCTTTATTGCCATTATTGCACTGGTAGACTTTGTACTAGGAAAGATTGGATTAGGATTAAGTAGTCTTGGTATGTCACTTTCATTTATTGGAATTAACCTTCAAACGCTTAGTTTAAATCAGATACTTGGGACTGTTTTTTCAGTATTTGCTTATGCCATGGGGGTTCCGGGAAAGGATATTCAGGTAGCAGGATCTTTGATGGGAACAAAAATGGTGATCAATGAGTTTGTAGCCTATCTTGACCTAGCAAAAATCAAAGAAACATTAGATCCAAAAACAATTCTGATAACCAGTTTCGCATTATGCGGATTCGCAAATTTTAGTTCTATAGCAATACAAGTTGGCGGAATAGGTGAATTATCGCCAGAAAGAAGAACTGATCTTGCCAAACTAGGAATGAGAGCATTAATTTGCGGCACACTTGCCTCCTACCTGTCTGCAACAATAGCAGGTATTTTAATGTAATATCAAATTAAGATACTAGTATTAATTACTTTGTAACGCATAAAAAAAGTCCGATAAAGCATATCGGACTTTTTTATTGAAAAATATTTATTTCTAACGCACAGATAGTTCAACATATTTGCGTACAACTTCTCCTGTATATATCTGTCTTGGCCTTCCAATAGGTTCTTTGTTTTCGCGCATTTCTTTCCATTGAGCAATCCATCCAGGTAAACGACCAAGGGCAAATAATACGGTGAACATATCTGTTGGAAATCCCAAAGCACGATAAATAATACCTGAGTAGAAATCAACGTTTGGATAAAGCTTACGTTCCACAAAGTATGGATCATTAAGTGCTGCCTCCTCTAGTTTCTTTGCAATTTCTAAAACAGGGTCATTAATACCTAATTTATCAAGAATATCATCACAAGCCTTTTTTATGATTTTGGCTCTCGGATCAAAATTCTTATAAACACGATGACCGAATCCCATTAAACGGAAACCATCATTTTTATCTTTTGCTTTGTTAATCCACTTATCGGTATCACCACCATCATTCTTTATTTGCTCAAGCATCTCGATAACTGCCTGATTAGCACCACCATGTAATGGACCCCACAAAGCCGAAATACCTGCTGAAATGGAAGCGTATAAATTACATTCTGATGATCCTACAATACGAACCGTAGAGGTTGAGCAATTTTGTTCATGATCTGCATGAAGTATAAATAATACATTCATAGCTTTAACAATAACTGGGTCAATCTCTATAAGTTCAGTACGCTGACCAAAAGTCATGTTTAAGAAATTGCTAACGTAATCAAGATTATTCTGAGGATAAATTATTGGATGACCTAAAGATTTCTTGTATATCCAAGAAACAACAGTAGTCATTTTTGCAAGAAGTTTTATAATTGTTAAATTTTGCTCTTCTGCAGTCTGCTTAGAATTTAAAGATTCCGGATAGAATGATGATAATGAGCAAATCAATGAAGATAACTGCCCCATTGGATGTGATTTTGATGGAAAACCATCAAAAAACTTCTTCATGTCTTCATGAATAAGCGTATGTCTAGAAATATCAGACTGAAAAGCATTTAACTGAGTTTGATCAGGAAGATTTCCATAAATTAACAAGTAGGCAACTTCAAGAAAAGTAGATTTCTCTGCCAACTCCTCAATACCATAACCTCTATATTTTAAAACACCTTCTTCACCATCTAAATAAGTGATTGCACTTTTAGTTGCTCCTGTGTTTTTATATCCAGAATCAAGAGTTATATATCCGCTTGCATCGCGTAATTTTGAAATATCAATGGCCTTTTCGCCTTCAGTACCTGTAATTATTGGTAGTTCGTAAGTTTTTTCTCCTATTATTAAGGATGCTGATTCTGACATAATAATTTGAAATATAATACACAAAACTAATAAATAAGCTCAATTTCGGCTAATTTATTAAGAAGGAATTGCAATATTTTTGTTAAAAAATAAAAATAAAATTATTTTACTCCGAAATGTGAATAAATGTATCAGGAAATACAACCCAGAATTTTATCAATCTATTGATTAATAGTTTGATAAAAGGCAATTTATTTTTTCGAAATAGTCTCTTTTACTTCCCCACAATTAAGCATTTCATCACCATAATAAGGATTCCTTATTTCAGTTTCTGATGCCAACCAGTAGGCCCCATTTCCATCATTGGCCATCGGACAATACTGAACAAACATGCTTCCTGAAGAAATTTCTGCTTTTTTAAACATAGCAATCAATTCTGTACTAAGTGTAGTAAATAAAATTCTTTGTTTAGATAAAGAACGCTCTGCGGCCAAATCATAGGCCATTTTAGTACTATTTTTAGAAGCCGTAATTTTAGCAAGTGTACCAGCAAGATCTTTTGAAGCACCTTGAGCCTGAATAGAATCAGATAAAACAAGAACATCTTTCAAATGTAAATATTGGTCGTAGGCAAGATCAGAGTTTGCATCTTTCAGTTCGATAGCCACAGGTACTGATACGGTAACTGAATCAGTTGCTATAACTTCGGTGGTTTTCGGGGTTTGATTGCAAGAGGTATACGTAGCAATTAAAAAAAAAGCCGGTGCAAATAGTTTAAATTTATTCATGACAATTAATTATATTCTCAAATATCATCAATTTCAGGCGATGAATTGAATTTTAATAGGAATATAAATTGTAAACTTAGAGAAAGATCAATACTAATTATTGGTTTTCAAATACAAATCCTCCACTTTTTTACGAGCCCAATCTGTTTTCCTTAAAAACTTCAAACTAGAACTGATACTTGGGCTATCGGTGAAACAATTTATCCTGATTAGTGTGCCTAATTTTTCCCAACCATAAAATTCAACCAGATAAACAAGTATAATTTCTAAAGTTTTACCATGCAGAGGATCATTACTCATAATGTATTAATTAAAATTAGTGCAAATGTAGGAACCTCGATTGGTTTTTATCACTAT
This sequence comes from Sphingobacteriaceae bacterium, assembly GCA_947479815.1. Classification (GTDB taxonomy): domain Bacteria; phylum Bacteroidota; class Bacteroidia; order Sphingobacteriales; family Sphingobacteriaceae; genus Daejeonella. Next base: position 6,485 of record CANKAT010000025.1, on the reverse strand, counting down.
ATCCATATTTTAAACGATCTAAGGCAGCTAAATTTAATAGATTTGTGTTCTATCTGTATAAACCAATGATTATGAACTATAAATTAGGTGAATTTGTTCGTTTTGTCAATGAACGAAGAGAAGGTTTTATTACACGGGTAATTGATGAAAATACGATTGCTGTTACAGATGATGACGGATTTGAAATTCCAGTACTAGCAAGTCAGGTTACTCGGGTACATGGCAAAAGTGATTTTACAGCTATTCAGGCAAACGAAGAATCCATTTTGAAACAGCCTGATCAATTCATCTCTAATGGTATATTTATTGGTATTACTGATGATAAGCGGGTTGGTTCAGTTGTACATTTCAATCTCATCAATACAAGTTCATTCCAACTATTATTCACTTTTAATACAGAAAAAAATCAAGAATTTAATGGTGAATGCTCAGGGCAACTCAATCCTGGAGCTATGGTCCAAATATATTCAGCCTCACTAAATGAACTCGACCTATGGCCCAAATTTCATTTGCAGGTTTTATTGCATGCTTCCGGAAAACATGAAATAAAAAAGCCTATCCTGTTTTCAGATAAATTCAAAGCAAAAGATTTTTCAGGAACCAAAAAGCATGATGCAATACTAGCTAAGGAAGCCTGGATGATACAAATTGATTCTGAAGTTCCGCTTATTGATCCACAAAAATTAAAAGAGAGCTTTTTTAGACCATCTTCCGAAAAAATTGAGATTCCCAATCCCGGAAAAGAAGTAGATCTGCACATAGAGAAAATACGTGATGACCATCAATTTTTAAAAAATTCAGAAATCCTGGATATTCAATTAAACCATTTCAAAAAGAATCTTGATGCAGCGATAGTTCATAAACTTCAGTCCATAATTTTCATCCATGGCACCGGTAATGGAACACTTAGAAATGAAATACATAAGATCATTTCTAAACACACTCAGGTAAAAACATTTATGGATGCACATAAAGAAAAATTTGGTTACGGCGCCACTGAGATTGTACTGAAATAGTATAAAAAACATTTTCATACCACCTTATTGAGCTTTTCAGCGTTTAAATCAATTTTATTACCTTTGTAAAATGTTAAGGATACTGAGATATTTCAGAATTACCTAAAACTTTTCTGCTAATTCAAAAACGATCCGACGTTCCGATACTATGATGCTCCATCCTGAAATTGAAAAAAGAAAAACATTTGCTATTATAAGTCACCCAGATGCGGGAAAGACCACACTAACGGAAAAATTTCTCCTGTTTGGTGGTGCAATTAATACCGCTGGTACTGTCAAGAGAAATAAGGCAAATCAAAGTAGCACCTCAGATTTTATGGAAATTGAGAAACAGAGAGGAATTTCTGTTGCTACCTCAGTAATGGGTTTTGAGTACAATGGAAAAAGAATTAATATACTGGATACTCCCGGACACAAAGACTTTGCCGAAGATACGTACAGAACATTATCAGCTGTTGACAGTGTTATTCTGGTAGTTGATAGCGTAAAAGGGGTTGAGGAGCAAACACAAAAACTGATGGATGTATGCCGCATGAGGAATACACCGGTAATTATTTTTGTAAATAAGCTTGATCGTGAAGGTAAAGATACCTTTGATTTACTTGATGAGCTTGAAAATAATTTAAATATCAGCGTATGTCCGCTATCGTGGCCAATTGGGCAGGGCCATAACTTTAAAGGTGTCTATAATATTTTCGATAAACAGTTGAACCTGTTTAAACCAGATAAATCAAAGATCTCTGAGCCTGTTATTCAAGTTAATGATCTTGATGATCCACTTTTAACAAAGTTTCTACAAGCTCAAGAGCTGAAAACTCTTCAAGATGACCTGGAATTAGTGGATGGTGTTTATGGAAGGCTTGACAATGATCTTTACCTTGAAGGCCTTCTTGCCCCTGTGTTTTTTGGAAGTGCCATCAACAACTTTGGTATAAGAGAATTGCTTGATACGTTTGTTTCAATCGCTCCTAGTCCAAAAAGTAGGGAAGCTAATGAGCGGATGGTTTTGGCCAATGAGAAAAATTTCACAGGTTTTGTATTTAAAATACATGCCAATCTGGATCCAAACCACCGCGATAGAATTGCATTTCTTAGAATATGTTCAGGAAAATTTGAACGTAATAAATTTTACTATCATACTCGTTTGGATAAAAAACTTAAGTTCTCCAACCCTGTTGACTTCATGGCCAATGAAAAAAGTTTAGTTGAAGAGGCATGGCCTGGTGATGTAGTAGGATTATATGATAGCGGAAACTTCAAAATAGGTGATACCTTGACTGAAGGAGAAGAATTGCAATTTAAAGGAATTCCAAGCTTCTCACCTGAGATATTCAAAGAAGTTGAAAATAGGGATCCTTTAAAATCAAAACAGTTAGAGAAGGGCCTACAACAGCTAACCGAAGAAGGTGTAGCACAGCTTTTTGTACAACAGCCGGGTAATAGAAAGATAATTGGTACTGTTGGTGAACTTCAGTATGAGGTGATCGTATTCCGTCTTCAACATGAATATGGAGCAAAATGTGCTTTCAGGCCATTAACATTCAGAAAATCAAGTTGGCTAACCTCAAAGGATAAGAAAAATATAAATGAGATAATTCAACGCAGGCATCATCATATAGCAAGTGATAAAGATGGTAATCCTGTATTTCTTGCCGACAATGATTGGACACTAAACCTTGCTAAACGTGATTTTCCCGAGGTTGAATTCCATGTTACATCCGAGTTTAACAGGCATAAGGATAAAACCTTAAATAATTCTATTGACTAATTGAATACTAGGTACTAGTTTTAGTACTTCCGTCTATATCAACCTTGCAATAGATTTTTACATGCTTTTTTTAAGGGCAAAATTTTTAGGCATCTAATAAAATAATCAACGATTCTGCCATAAACTTAAAAAAATACGCCTAAGCGTATAATTTACCGCCTGTTAAACTAGATTCAACTCCTATAGATTCAGACAAGCGATTCCTTTAGGGTGTCAAATTGACATAATTTTCTTTTGGAATAAGTATTGAGATAAAAGCTTAGATAACCTAATAAATTAATAAGATGCAAGAAAAAGGAACCATTTCGATTCACACCGAGAACATTTTTCCAATTATTAAGAAATTTTTATACTCTGATAACGAGATCTTCCTGAGAGAGCTGGTTGCAAATGCAGTGGATGCTACTCAAAAAATCAAACGCCTCTCCTCACTTGGCGAATACAAAGGAGACCTCGGCGAGTTAAAAGTTTCCGTTTCGTTCGACGAAAAGAAAAAAACAATCACCATTTCTGACAATGGTTTAGGAATGACTGGCGAAGAAATTAAAAAATACATCAATCAGATTGCCTTTTCTGGTGCTACTGAATTTGTAGAGAAGTTTAAAGATGCAAAAGACGCCAATGAGATCATTGGAAAGTTCGGCCTTGGATTTTATTCTGCCTTTATGGTTGCAGACCAGGTTGAAATACAAACATTATCTTTTCAGGACGGTGCTGAGCCGGCACGTTGGATTTGTGATGGAAGTACAGAATTTGAAATAAGCACTGGAACGCGTAGCACAAGAGGATCTGATATCATCCTTCATGTTAATAAAGAATCAAAAGAGTTCCTTAATAAAGCTAAGCTTGGGGATATTCTTGATAAATATTGCAAATTCTTACCAGTTCCGGTTCAATTTGGAACAAAATCAGAGCAACAAGAATATGGGACAGATGAAGAAAGTAAACCTAAATACAAATCCGTAGAAGTTGATAATATCATCAATAATACCAGTCCTATTTGGACAAAATCACCTTCAGAGTTAAAAGACGAGGATTATCTTGCCTTTTACAAAGAATTATACCCTTTCTCTGAAGATCCTCTGTTTTGGATCCATTTGAATGTTGATTACCCTTTCAACCTAACGGGCGTTTTGTATTTTCCCAAGGTTAAAAATGAGTTTGAAATCCAAAGAAACAAGATCAAATTATTTTCCAGACAAGTATTTATTACTGATGAGGTAAAAGATGTTGTTCCTGAATTTTTAATGCTTCTGCATGGTGTGATTGATTCACCTGATATTCCGCTAAATGTATCAAGAAGCTTCTTACAGGCCGATAGTGCGGTAAAAAAGATCAATAGCTATATCACTAAAAAAGTTGCAGATAAACTGGCATCTCTTTTCAAGAATGATCGTAAAGCTTATGAAGATAAATGGAGTGATATTGGTTTATTTGTAAAATATGGAATGATCAGCGAAGAAAAATTCTATGATAAGGGTAAAGATTTCGTTTTACTGAATAATACCAAAAATGAATATTTCACACTAGATGAGTATAAAGAAAAAGTAAAATCTATTCAAACTGATAAAGAGGATTCATTGGTTTACCTCTATGCTACTGATGCTGATAAACAAGATACATTCATACAATCAGCCAATAAAAAGGGATATGATGTATTGTTAATGAACTCTCCTATTGATACTCATTTCATCAGCCAGTTAGAGCAGAAACTTGAAAAAACATCATTAAAACGTGTAGATGCTGATGTTGCCGATAAAATAATCAGTAAAGAAGATACCACTATACACGTGCTGAATGAGGATGAAAAAGTCAAAGTAAAATCAATTTTTGAGAAAGCTATCATAAAACCGAACATGCGTGTAGAAGTTGAAAGCCTTAACCCTGATGAACTTCCTGTTATTGTGACTATGGATGAATTCATGCGCAGAATGAAGGATATGTCTAAAATGGGTGGCGGAATGGGCTTCTATGGAAATCTTCCAGATAACTACAATGTAGCAATTAACGGCAATCATAAACTGATAGGAAAAATTTTGCAAAGCAGTGATGAAACTGAACAATTACAACTTGCAAAACAAGCATTTGATCTGGCACTTCTTTCGCAAGGAATGCTTACGGGTGCTGAATTAACAGAATTTGTTAATAGAAGCGTTAGCCTGATCTAATTAAACTAGTTAGTATTAAAGATAAATACCCTTCCAGTTTTGGGAGGGTATTTTTGTATATGCCAAAATGAAATTCACATAAAAACTAATATTCAAACTCTAAATATTAATTTAGAGCCATGAATCTGCTTGATGAACTCCTTGAAAATTATCAGTCGTTTGAAGAAATTCAGATTAAAGACCGATTTTTCAAACATAACCAGATATGTGATTTATTAGATTCAATCAAAAACAATAAGGTTTTCGGTATTGAAGAGGTTGGACTTTCAACCATGGGTCGTTCAATCCATTTGGTCAAATGGGGAAATGGACCTTGCAAAGTGTTTTTGTGGAGTCAGATGCATGGCAATGAAGCTACAGCCACGATGGCATTAATTGATCTTCTAAATTTTTTATCGAAAAATGGACTATATAATGAAATCATAGATTCCATAGATAAAAACTGCACATTGTATATTTTACCAATGCTAAATCCTGATGGTGTTGAGATTTTTACCAGGAGAAACGCAATGGAAATTGATATTAACCGCGACTTCCATAGTCAGCAAAGTCCTGAAGCTAGATTATTGCGCAAATTAAGAGATGTTATCCATCCAGATTTTGGTTTTAATTTACACGATCAAAGTACTTTATGGTCGGCAGGCAAATCTGGTAAGCCCGCAACAATATCCTTGCTGGCACCTGCATATGATGAAGAGCTAAGCATCAATCCTGTACGTCAAAAAGCAATGCAGGTAATTGCATTAATGAATGTAGAGTTACAAAAGAATATACCCGGATGTGTTGGGCGATTTAACGATGACTTTGAGCCAAGGGCTTTTGGAGATAATTTTCAGGCAGCCGGAACAAGCACCATTCTGATTGAAGCTGGAGGTTTTTATAACGATCCTGAGAAACAGTATATCCGTAAAATTTATTTTAAAGCAATTCTTGCAGGATTGATAAGTATAGCAAAAGAAACATACCTTAATGTTAAGGATAAGGACTATTTTTTAATTCCAGAAAATAAAAAATTACATTTTGACCTAGTATTAAGAAATTGTAAACTTCAAAGAAATGGAATTCCTTACAAAACTGATATAGGTTTAGTTGCTGTTGAAAAGATTAATGATGACCTGCATTCAGTAAGTCTTACCTATACAGTGGGTGAATTAGGCGATCTATCACAGTACTTTAGCTATGAAGAATTCAATTGTGAATTATATAGCATCACTGAAATAAGTAATTTAAAGATTGACGAACCAGCAAATTTAATTGTACATGATGGAAAGCACCAAGTAATTTCAATTAAGAATGGGGTTTTAACTAATTAGATATGAGTAGTGAGTATTGAGTAGTGAGTAGTGAGTATTGAGTATTGAGATAGATTCTGCTTCATCTCAGACCTCATACCTCATACCTCAGACCTCAGACCTCAGACAACAGATAACAGACAACAGAACCAAGAACCAAGAACCAAGAACCAGGAGCAAAGAACAAAGACTTTTTAGTGCTAATTGAAATTTTCTCCTTTTTTTATACTTCAGACAACAG
>CANKAT010000024.1 GCA_947479815.1 Sphingobacteriaceae bacterium | reverse complement strand
CTTTTGTGACCTAAAGTCAGGCAGGTAACATGATAGTATCTAAATTTGATGAACATTCAGTTTTTAGTCAGCTTGATGCTTTTGGACATCAAAAAGTAGTGTATTGCAGCGATCCCAGTTCTGGCTTAAAGGCTATTATTGCAATTCATGATACCACCCTTGGGCCTGCATTGGGTGGAACCCGCATGCAGCCCTACAAGTCTGAATACGAAGCTTTGCAGGATGTGTTGCGTTTATCAAGAAGCATGACCTACAAGTCGGCAATCACAGGTTTAAATCTTGGTGGTGGAAAGGCAGTAATCATTGGAGATAGTCGATTACATAAATCAGAAGCTTTGATGCGACGCTTTGGTCGTTTCATTGAAAATCTAAATGGCTCCTTTATTACTGCAGAAGATGTAGGTACTAATCCAAGGGATATGGAATATATTCGTATGGAAACCAAACATGTGACAGGAATTCCAGAATCAATTGGCGGTAGTGGTGATCCATCGCCAGTAACTGCCAAAGGTGTTTTCATGGGAATAAAAGCCTGTTTGAAAGAACATTTTGGAAATGATAGTTTGGCCGGAAAGTCGATTGCCGTTCAGGGAATAGGCCAAGTTGGAGAAAACCTAGTTGGACTTCTCAGAAATGAGAATGCTAAAGTGTATATCAGTGATATAGATGAAGACCGTTTGCGCCAGGTTGCTCAAAAGTATGGGGCAACTGCAGTAGCAAACAATAATCTTTTTGATTTAGATATTGATATTTATTCGCCTTGTGCCCTTGGTGCCACGGTAAATACAGAGACAATAAACCGTTTAAAATGTTCGATTATAGCCGGATCGGCTAATAATCAGCTTGCTGATGAAGTTGTTCATGGTTATATGTTACTTGAGAAAGGTATCATGTATGCACCTGATTATCTGATCAATGCAGGTGGATTAATCAATTGTTACTCAGAAATTGCCGGTTTCAATAAAAAGAAAACGCTACAGATGGCTGAAAATATTTATGATGCCACCAGAAGAGTGTTACAAAAATCAAAACTTGAGAATATCCCAACAAACGAAGCGGCAAATAAAATTGCTGAGAAACGTATTGAGGATATCAGAAAAATAAAAGCATCCTATTGATTAATAATAGGTTTATTAAAAACAAAATCGTTCTTATACATGTTAAACAGAAGGCATCTGAGGGTTAAAGCGTTACAGGTATTGTATTCATATCAACAATCGCATGTTAAGGAAATATTGCCTTATGAAAAAGCATTGCTGCAAAGTGTTGATCAAGTTTATGAAATGTATAACTGGCTATTATCATTGCTTGTAGAAGTAGCAGATTATAGTATCATTGATGCAGAAGAGCGGGCAAATAAATATTTGCCTTCAGAAGAAGATCTGAATGCAAGTATTAAAATTCAGAACAACCTTTTTATCGTTTCTTTAAAGCAAAATATTGAATATCAGGCCGCTGTTAAAAAGTATAAAATATCATGGGATTTTGATCCAGAGGTCTGTAAATCTATTTTTATCACCTTAAAAGCATCAGAAGAGTACATTTCTTTTTTAAATTTAAAAGAGCATACTATCCAGTCTGACAAAGATATAATCAAGTATATTTTCAAAAAATTGATTCTTAAATCGCCTGGTATAGAGCAGATATTCGAGGAAAAATTCATTAATTGGCCGGTTGATAAGGATGTTCTTCAGGCATTGGTTGCAAAAACATTCAAGAATTTTTCAAGTACGATTCCAGTTGATAATAAACTTGCACAGATTTGCCCTAACTGGGATGAAGATCGACCTTATATTATTGATCTGTTTAAAAAGGTAATTGCCTTTGAAAAAGAATATCAGGAACTTATAGCCCAGAAAACTAAAAATTGGGATTCAGAAAGAATTGCATTAATGGATACATTATTAATGCGAATGGCCATAACTGAACTTATTCATTTCCCAACTATTCCGATAAAGGTTACCATGAACGAATACATTGAAATTTCAAAAGATTATAGTACTCCTAAAAGCAATTCATTTATAAACGGTATTTTAGATAAAATTTTAGCAGATCTTAAGGCATCAAAAAAAGTACACAAGGTAGGAAGAGGCTTGCTGGAATAAATAAAAATGTAAAATAAATATGGTTTAGCTCTGGCACAGACGAATATTGATTTTCAATATAATTTAGCTGAAGTCAGTTCGATTAATTTAAAAACAAAAAGATGAAAAAAATATTTTTATCATTTATGTGTCTGTCTTTATTAGCAGCATGTACTAATCAAAATTCAACTGTTGCTGAGCATACTACCCAGACTCAGGAAATAGCAACGGTTGCTTCAGTAGATACAGCCAATGCGCCTGTATTTAAATTCGAAAAGGAAGTATATGATTTTGGTGAGATCAAAGAAGGCGAAAAAGTAACTTATGATTTTAAGTTTAAGAATATTGGGAATAGTCCTCTAATTATCAGTAGTGCAACTGCAACCTGTGGATGTACAATTCCTGAATATCCGAAAGAGCCAGTTGCTCCTGGAGCAGAGGGGTTAATTCGAGTAATATTTAATAGTGCTGGTAAAGCAGGGATGCAAAATAAGATCATTAGTATTACAGCAAATACAATTCCAACACTTACCGAAGTGAATATATTGGGTAATGTTATGGCAGCAAATTAATTTTAAACCAAATAGAATAGAATATGAATATGGAACAAATCGGGCAGTTTTTACCAATGCTGCTTATTATTGTGGTGTTTTACTTTTTTATGATACGCCCACAAATGAAAAAAGCAAAGGATCATAAAAAATTTGTTGAAGAATTGAAAAAGGGTGATAAAGTGATCACAACTTCAGGAATTCATGGTAAAATTGTAGAGATGAATGATTTAACTTTCCTGATAGAAGTAGAGAGTGGTACAAAAATCCGTTTTGAAAAGTCGTCAGTTTCTTTGGAATCTTCTAAAGCTCTTAATCAAGCGGTAACTAAATAATCTTGAATTTAAATTAGTTGATCGCCGCTTCTTTTGGAGGCGGCGTTTTTATTTAACTAAATTTGATAAACGATAGTTAAATATGCCATTCATAAAATTCAGTAAAGTTGAACGTCGTCGGATTTCACTTTTTTTCGTCTGCCTTTTATTTGCAGTTGGAGCATGGATGTTTTTCGCACTGTCAAATAGGTATGTTTATCAGGTTCAAACTTTGGTACATTATGTAAATTTCCCCGATAATAAGGCCTTTCATTCCTTACAATCTGATACGATAGATTTGCAAATTGAAGGCACAGGCTGGCAATTGTTATTCTCTAAACTGCGGATAAACCCCCAATCTGTTAATGTTGATCTTGAAAAACTCAAAAAGCAATCATTTATTAATCTTTCTGATCAGCTAACCTACATTAACAAGCAGTTTGAATCAGCCCAGAAAGTGGTAAGCGTCCGTCCAGATACCTTATATTTTGATTTTTCATCTCGTGCAGTTAAAAAAATTCCTATTCGCCTTAACTATAATATTCGTTTTGCAAATCATTACGGTATTTCAGATACCGTACAAATATATCCATCTTATGTAACGGTTACTGGCCCGGGCAATGAACTTGAAAAGATTAATTATTGGTATACAGATACCTTGAAGCTGAAAAATATCAATAGTAGTTTAAGTAGCAAGATATCATTACAGAAGCCTGTTCAAGCCAATATCAGTATATATCCAAGACTTGTTGATTTAAAGATAATAGTTGATGAGTACACTGAAAAAGTAGTGGATGTGCCAATAGTGCTTCTTAACAATAATGAATTTAGAAATGTAAAGTTACTGCCCGATAAAGTTAAGATCACGTTTCTTACGGCATTGAGTAATTATTCAAAAATAGAACGGGGAGATTTTGAAGTTAGTGTAGATTTAAATAATTGGAAATCAAAAGGCTATGTACAATTGCCGCTTGTAATAAGTAAGTTTCCAAAGTTTTGTGAATTGGTGAAGGTTGAACCCCAAAACATTGATTTTATCATTCAAAACTGATGCTGAAAATTGGTATAACAGGAGGTATAGGAAGCGGTAAAACAACCGTCTGCAAAGTTTTTGAATTATTGGGTATCCCAATTTTTTATGCCGATACTGTTGCAAAATTGATCATGCACACTGATCCTGTTTTAAAGGACGAGATTCTGAAAACATTTGGCGAAAAATCATACTCAATAGATGGAGATTTAAATAGGGCACACCTATCATCCATAGTTTTTAATAATGAGACTGAGCTAAATAAATTAAATGCCTTAGTTCATCCTGCTGTGTTTAGAGCTTTTGATAAATGGCTTGCCATTCATCATGATGCCCCATACATCATTAAGGAAGCTGCACTCTTATTTGAAACTAAATCGTATACCATGTGCGATCTGTCTGTATTGGTGGTTTCGCCTGAGGCCTCCAGGGTTCGAAGGGTTATTGCAAGAGATGGAATTAGTCACGATGAATTAGTATTGAGAATGAAAAGTCAATTAAGTGATGAACAAAAGATGAAACTGGCAGATCATATTCTGTTCAATGATGAAAGTCAACTATTGATACCCAAAATTCTAGAACTAGATCAGCAATTCCTCAAATTGATAAGCGATAATGATCATTGAAGATTTTTTAACGCTTACCGAAAATGGCTTGTATTGCAGTTTAGGAGATTTTTATCTTGACCCCAAAAATGCAGTTGATCATGCGGTCATATCTCATGCACATGGCGACCATGCAGTAAGGGGTAATGCAAATTTATATTGTACGGCTGCAAGTGCTGCAATTATTCAGCATCGGTATCATAAGCAAGCAGGGAAGAACTTTCATATCTACACATGGTCAGAGGTTTTTGAGTTGAATGGGGTAAAGATCAGCTTTATTCCTGCTGGCCATATTCTCGGATCTGCGCAGATACTATTAGAATATTTGGGTATAAGATATTTATATACAGGAGATTATAAGCTGCAGGAAGATCCAACTTGCGAAAGAATTGAATTTGTAAAAGCAGATGTATTGATTACTGAAACTACATTTGCGAATCCATCTGTGCAGCATCCTAATGCAATAGAAGAGATTATGAAGTTGAATGCATTCAATCACAATGTAATGCTGGGAGCTTATTCATTAGGTAAGGCACAAAGAATTTCCAGACTGATCACAAATCATTGTCCGCAACGAACTACATTAGTACATCACTCCATTTATAGCCTGAATAAGATCTATGAATCTTTTGGATTTAGTCCGGGTAAATATGAGCTTTATAACAGAAAGCAAATGAAGCAACCTGATATGAATCTGGTTTATATTGTGCCTCCTTTAACCTTTAATAGCTATATCAGGGCAAAGAATGTAGTAAGAGCATTTGCCTCTGGATGGATGAAACTTCAACTAAATAATGATCTGTCTTTATTGATCTCTGATCATGTTGACTGGAATGATATACTCACTATGTTAAAAGAGGTAAATCCTAGTCAAGTTTGGACATTGCATGGCAATGGAACTTACCTAAAGGAGCATTTTAAAGATAAATTAATAGTAAAATTGCTGAATCATGCTGATTGAAAATATTGATTATTACATAGATAAAGAGGGGAATCTTGTTTTTACTGAGACTTACCATTTGAAAAGAGGTAATTGCTGTAAAAATAAATGCAGACACTGTCCTTGGAAATATGGACAGGAAGATGAACAATCATCATCAAAGGATAAATAGAATGCTTTTTGCAAATTATTCGCTTCAAGAGGTAGCCAAAAAATGTTCAGTTTATGAAAATAGAGAAAGAAATTTTTAGTAATAAGTTTGAAAATAGTCATCAGAAGGCGATCGTAAACCTGATCTATACCTATGGCTGGATAACTAATTTACTTAAACAACAGCTTAATAAGTATAAAATTACCCTTCAGCAATATAATGTTCTTCGAATTTTACGCGGACAACACCCCAATCCAACAACCATCAATATGCTGAAGGAGCGAATGTTGGATAAAATGTCGGATGCTTCAAGAATTGTAGATCGCTTGGTACAAAAAGAATTAGTTATACGTTTTATCAATAGTAAAGACCGACGTGCAGTTGATATTCTGATTACCAAAAAGGGCTTAGATCTTTTACTTAAATTAGATGTTGAAATGTCATCTAAAAACTTTCTCGACAAAAATATCAATAGCACAGAAGCTGGCACACTGAGTGATCTGCTTGATAAAATGAGGGGATAGGGTTCAATTGATAGTTGATAGTTGATAGTTGATAGTTGTCAGTTGTCAGTTTTCAGTTGTCAGGCTGCACTATAACCTAAAACCTATAACCTACAACTTATAACCTACAACTTAATGCATAAAAAAACCAGCCAAGGCAATACTAACTCCAAGCAGAACAGCAACTACCTTTTTCAAATTAAATTTATGATCTACACTTGATTCGAACAATATAGTGGTAGAAATATGAAGGAATATCCCAATCACTACGCCCATTATTCGGTCAAAATAGACTTCAATATTGCCAATAGCCCCTTGTCCGATCTCGAAACTCAGCCAGTAACCTAAAGGGCTCATGAGCGCAAATAATATCAATAGAGACGATATAGAGAATTTACTTAATTTATTCTCTATTAGAACGCTTCCCAATGCGAATGCTGCTGGGATATGATGCAATGCAATTCCATATACCAGTTCTTTATGTTGTCCTTTTGCTAATGGCATGCCCTCAAGAAATGCGTGTAAACATAGGCTGATCATAATACCTAAAGGAAAAACAAAGTGCTTATGGCTATGTTTATGAATGTGTCCATGTTCAATTCCTTCAGAAAATTGCTCCATGAAGATTTGAAGTAGAAAACCACCGAGAATAAATAGACCAATCTGAGGATTTTCCGAAGAGTAAACGTCGGGCATCAGATGCAATACTGTAATTGCGAACAAATAAGCACCACTGAACGATAAAACCAGTTTTAAACGGTTCGAATTATCTTTTTTGAATAGAAATATTCCCAATCCGCCCAATAAAGCACTGCCGAAAAGAAGTATCAGTTGCCAGAATTCCATGCTCTGAATGTTTTACTTGCCAATAAAATTGTACCCATAATAAACCCAATCATTCCGCCAAGCAATGCCCCTGTTAGGATATCAACAGGATAGTGGACGCCAACATACACCTGTGCGAAACTTATAGAGGCTGCCCATAATAACCCAATGGGCAAAATAAGCCTCCATTTTTGGAAAAACATCATTATTAAAAACACTGCTAATCCAAAATGATTGGATGCATGCGATGATGGAAAGCTAAATCCACTACCGCAATCAATTAAATTGTTAACAGCTGATTTAATTTCAGGGTCATTACAAGGTCTGAGTCTTTGCACTGTTGGTTTTATTAGTGAAGAAGAAATAAAATCAGTACATCCAAAGGTTAGTCCTAAAAATAATATCATTATCCACCCTTGTTTTCCATAATTACGAATTAAAAATATAATGATGAACAGATATAAGGGTGTCCAGAAAAAACGATTTCTGAGTGCTGGCATGAGCCAATCAAAAAATGAATTGCTTAAACCATGGTTAATGGTAAAAAATAGGTTCTGATCAAACTGAATTAATTGTTCAAGCATCGGCTTTTTGGCAAATAAAAATTAAACGGTCAGATTTGATTTCATTGAATGGATTTAATGCATAATCACCAAAGTGTTTTAATACCTTAAAACCACTTTTTTCAAACATTCTTTCAAAATCACTTTTGCTGAATGCCTTTACTTCTTCCTTAAATGAAAAATTTTTACTTTTATGTTCAAAGGAAATGCTTTTGATAATATTTCCATTCGCTACTTTCTTAGTGATATAAAACGCTATTCCATCCACCTGTTTTACTTCCTGATGGGCCAGATTTTGTACAATTTTTTCGCTGTTAAAATAATCCAGGACTAATATGCCTGATCTTTTCAATGATTTATTGAATGCTCTGAGTGCTTTTAAATGATCTTTTTCTGTTTCAAAGTATCCAAAACTAGTAAAGAGGTTGAATGCAATATTGAAATAGTTAATATAAAATGAATTTCGCATATCATGAACATAGAACTGTAGATTCTCATTTTCAAATTGCTGAGCAAACTTTATACTAGCATTTGAAAGATCAATACCAGTTACATCATATCCTTTTTTATTCAGGTATACAGAATGCCTTCCGCGGCCACATGCAATATCAAGCAGCCTAAAATTTTCAGCTGGCTTAAGAAAGGTGCAAAGATTATCTATAAAGAATTCAGCTTCTTCGTCATTTCTTTGATGATACAAGATATGGTAATATGGAGAACTAAACCAGTTTTGAAACCACTTTTTTGGCATATGCAGGTATCAGAATTATCTTACAAATATATACATTTACCTTTTTACAGTTCGTGTATACAATGGATTTGTTATTTTTGAACCATTAATCAAATAAAGTGGCTTTAATCAAATCAATCTCGGGAATCAGAGGTACAATAGGTGGTATTGCAGGCAATAATTTAACACCCCCTGACATTATAAAATTTACAGCAGCCTTTGGTCAATGGGTTATTGCGAACTCTGGCAAGAAAAAAATTGTAATTGGCAGGGATGCCAGGATCTCAGGCGAAATGGTCAGAAATCTGGTCGTAGGAACTCTGCAGAGCATCGGAATTGATGTTGTTGATCTTGGACTTTCTACTACTCCAACTGTAGAGGTAGCCGTACCTGATGAACATGCAGGCGGTGGGATCATTCTTACAGCAAGCCATAATCCAAAACAATGGAATGCCTTAAAACTTCTGAATGAAAAAGGAGAGTTTATTTCTGATCTGGATGGTCAATGGGTTCTTGAGATGGCAGAAAAAACAGACCTTGAATATGCAGATGTAAATGATCTTGGAACTGTAGTTTATGATGATAGTTATCTTCAAAAACATATAAATAAAGTTTTGGCATTACCACTTGTTGATGTGGATGCCATTCGAAAGGCAGATTTTAAGGTGGTGATTGACTGTGTCAATTCATCAGGAGGTATTTTTGTTCCTGCCTTACTTAAGGCATTAGGCGTGTCAACAATTCATGAACTTTACTGTGAACCCAATGGAGAATTTCCTCATAATCCAGAGCCTCTGCCAGAAAACTTGATTGATTTGTCGCGTGAAGTAGTTTCCAAAAAAGCCGATTTAGGTATTGCCGTTGATCCGGATGTTGATCGTTTATGTTTTGTTTGTCAAGATGGATCCATGTTTGGAGAAGAATATACACTTGTTGCGGTTTCAGACTATGTTTTGATGCATACACCCGGAAATACGGTATCGAATTTATCTTCAACCCGTGCATTGCGGGATGTAACTGAATCTGCAGGGTGTACGTATACCGCAGCAGCTGTAGGTGAGGTAAATGTGGTCAATGCAATGAAAGAAACTCATGCGATAATTGGCGGCGAGGGTAATGGCGGGGTAATTTATCCTGAATCACATTATGGCCGCGATGCATTGGTTGGGATCGCTTTGTTTTTGACCCACTTAGCCAAGAAAGGTCAGAGTGTTTCTGTTCTCAGAGCTTCGTATCCAGCTTACTTTATTTCGAAAAACAAGATCACACTCACGCCTGAAATGGATATTGATGCATTGCTTGCTGAAATTGAAAAACGATACCAAAAGCAACCTCATACTACAATTGACGGATTGAAAATTGAATTTGATAAACAGTGGGTTCATCTCAGGAGGTCAAATACAGAGCCTATAATCAGAATATATTCTGAAGGAGGTTCAGAAACTATTGCTGACAATCTGGCTCAAAAAATCATTTCAGATATAAAAGAAATATTAAGGCTGCCTGAATAGTCTATTTAATTTATTAATATCGCTTAAATTCAGGAGCGAAAAACTCTCTTCAGGTTTGCATAGTTTTTACCAATGGCTTATGCATACTGTTTATACGATTATATAATTTTTAGAAATGCGTGTATATCTAGATAATGCTGCAACAACACCCTTTGATAAAGAAGTGTTAAAGGCAATGTACCAAGTGATGGAAACTGATTATGGTAATCCATCTTCAATTCACTCTCACGGACGTGAGGTGCGTACGCATATTGAAAAAGCTCGTAAAACTGTTGCAGGATTATTGCATGCCTCACCATCTGAATTTTTCTTTACTTCAGGAGGAACTGAAGCAGATAATATGGCTATACGTTGTGGTATAATTGATCACGGAATCAAACATGCTATTACTTCATTAATTGAACATCATGCTGTACTTCATACCCTTCAGGCTCTAGAAAAATGTGGTGATATTCGTTTAAGTTATGTCAATATCGATTCAAAAGGTTTAGTAGATTATAAGCATCTTGAAGAATTGTTGCGTTCAAATGAACGCAGCTTTGTTTCATTGATGCATGCGAATAATGAATTGGGAACGCTCACGGATATTGAAACGGTAGGCCAATTATGTGAACAATATAATGCTATTTATCATTGCGATACAGTTCAAACCATGGGACATTATCCTCATGATCTTAGTCGTTTGAAAGTGCATTTTTTGGTTTGTGCTGCACATAAGCTACATGGGCCAAAAGGAGTAGGTTTTCTTTATATCCATCATACTATTAAAATCAATCCCATGATTTTTGGTGGATCACAAGAGAGGAATATGAGGGGAGGAACGGAAAATGTTTATGGAATCATTGGGTTAGCAAAATCTCTGGAGATCGCATATCAGGAGATGGAAGAGCATCATGAATATATTCAGGGACTGAAAACATACATGATGGAAGAATTGGTCAAAAATGTTCCTGGAATAGAATTTAATGGTGAAACAGATCCTGAAAAAAGTCTTTATACAGTATTGAATGTTTCTTTTCCCGAAATGGAAATGGCTGAAATGCTACTTTTTAGTTTGGATATAGCTGGGATATCAGCTTCAGGTGGTAGCGCCTGCAGTTCTGGAACCAACATAGGCTCCCATGTTTTAAATGGTATACACGCAAACCCAGATCGGCCTGCTGTAAGATTTTCATTTAGCAAATTTAATACACGTGAAGAAATTGATTATGTAGTAGAAAAGGTAAAAGAACTTTGCCCAATGCCATTGAAAGCATGATTTGATCATGATTTATTTTTTTTTAACTATAGGTATATTTAACTCAAAAATTTTTAATTAGATGGAACGTAGAAAATTCATACAACATACAAGTCTGTCACTTGGAATGATAGCCTTATCTTCTCATCAAATATTTGCTGATAGTTTATTGCAACCAAAATATAAGTTCAGTTTGCTTAGAAATAATGTGGGCATATTTACCGAGCAGGGTGGAACAATTGCTTGGCTGTCAAATAGTTCGGGAATGGTAGTTGTGGATACTCAATTTCAGGATCCAGCAACGCACCTTATTGCTGAATTAAAAAAAGGATCAGAAAAACCAGTTCAATATTTAATCAATACCCATCATCATGGTGATCATACCGGTGGTAATATTGCATTTAAAGGCTTAGCTCAAAAAGTGGTAGGGCATGTAAATTGTCTTGCCAATCACCAGAAAACAGCAGCTGCACAAAAATCTGAAGATAAGCAATTGTTTGCTGATACCGTATTTCAAGATCAATGGAAGACTAAAGTAGGCTCTGAACGTATTCAGGCGCAATATTTTGGAGCTGGCCATACCAATGGTGATATCATTGTTCATTTTCAGGATGCCAATATTGCCCATATGGGTGATCTGATGTTTAACAGACGTTATCCATTTATTGATAAGAGTGCTGGTGCTAATATTCAGAGCTGGACCGAAGTGCTTGAAAAAGCGATTGCTAAATATGATAATGATACACTATTTATTTTTGGACATTCATTGGATCCAGAGAAGGTGACTGGAAATAAGGAAGATTTAAAAGCAATGCAGAACTATCTTGAAAAGCTTCTTGTTTTTGTTAAAAATGAGATTAAATCAGGTAAGTCTAAAGATGATATACTAAAAGCTGCTAGTATTCCCGGTGCTGAAGAATTTCAGGGCCAGGGTATACAAAGGAGTTTAACGGCTGCGTATGAGGAGTTGACGGCTTAGTAGTAACAAGCTTTATTAAAAAAAATATTACGACTCTTCCCAGGGCACTGGCGCATCATGAAGGGTGTAATAAAAGTTAATTGAGTTTCTTGAAAGTAAATAAGATTTTTAAACTTGCTTGATAAATTTTAATAAAATCCTAAGCTAATACCCATGTGTTTAGGCGATTTTGTGATTGATATGGCAAGCGATTATAAATTACGCATGCCATTTGCCCTTAAAAATCTATATTGTAATATATTGACATTCATATATTTAAGATTATGGCAAATACGATTAATTTAAATTCAATTTTCAATCAATTGATAAAGCTATTTTTCAAAGCTGCATTTTTTATTTCTGTTGTTAGTTTATTGATTATTTCTGCCGATGCACAAGCTAGGATAAAGGCAGGAGTAGCAAAAAAGGATATTACTGACAGAAGTGCTGGTTTGGTAAATGACCCGCTTTATGTGAAAGCATTGGTATTGGATAATGGCATCACCAAAATGGTGATCATTACCTTAGATGTAGTAGCAATTGAAGAAATTGGTCCAATTAAGGCGGGCTATCTTGCCAAAGTTCGTTCGCAAATTCAGGAGGAGCTGAATATTCAGGCTTCAAATATTCTAATTAATGTAAGCCATTGCCATGGAATTGTTCGGGCCGATACCGATAGTCTGACAGTTTTGGCGGTTAAGGAAGCCCTTCAAAATTTGGTTGCCGTTACTATTGGAAGCGGGACAGGCTATGAGGATAGAATCATGGAAAATCGCCGGTATTGGATGAAGGATGGTTCCCAGACAGATGCCCGGCGGGCCTATTCACTTCCACCTGATCATGAGATTGCAGAAATAGGCAAAACTGATCCCGAAATAGGCATTTTGAGATTAAATAAGTTAAACGGAGAAACCCTGGCAGTGCTTTATAATTTTGCAGTTCACCCAATAGAAGGTGTTCCAAATGGAGGCAATACTGCAGATATCATTGGCTTTGCTTCTAAAGTAATTGAGGATAACTTAAAAGGATCAATGGCTCTTTTTTTACAGGGTTGTGGTGGAGATATTAATCCTGTGAACTACAAGGGGCTTGATAACCCTACCGATGCCGAGCCTTTGGGTAATATGCTTGGTTTGAGTATTCTTAAGGCTTTACAAAGCATTCAAACAACAAATGACTCAGAAATAAAAGTGATTAATCAGCAAATGGAACTTCCAAGAGCAAACTTCGCCGAACGAATACTATCCTTAGAAGCTGAACAGAAACGAATATTAAATGCTTTGACTGGGACAAACATGAACCTGAAAACATTCATTGCTTTAACAACAAAGTATACTAATTCTACAGAATACCCTTCGTTTTATGGACAAAGATATTTAAAAGACAAAAAGCAGAATAAAATCGATATGATTCGATTGGATTCTATAAATAGAAGAGACATGGAAAATTATCGATCAAATATTTATTTGATGGAACGTTTAACCAGAATTCGTGAAAATCTATCCCTTGTGAAAATGCATCAGCTTAAATCAGCAGGTGCAGAAACGATTAATGTTGAAATTCTTGGCCTGAAAGTAGGAAATATGCGCTTGGTTACTTTTCCCGGCGAATTGACCGTACAGATTGGTCTAAATATTAAAAAGAATGCTCCCAATAAAAACACTTTCGTGGCAGCATATACTAATGGTTATATTTATTATGCGCCAACTGCCGAACAATTAAGAAATACAGGTGAAGCGCAGGAAGATTCAGATACCAATTTAGCACCCGAATGGCAAATGATGTTTGAACGAAAGGTGGCAGAAATATTGCAGAAACTTTAAATTTTATCTATTCCCGAAAATTTGTTGAACAGAAATTTATTGTTTAATACAAATCTGATGATATCTAGGGGATGTGTATTGAATTAGTTCTACTAACTATTAACTATTAAGCATCCTTAAAAAGGATCCCAATTTGGTTTTCATTTGTCGTCTATCAACGATAAAATCCAGGAAACCGTGTTCTAAAACGAATTCTGAAGTCTGAAATCCTTTAGGAAGATCCTTTTTAATGGTTTCTTTAATTACTCTGGGGCCAGCAAACCCAATCAAAGCGCCAGGCTCAGAAATATTGATATCGCCTAGCATAGCATAAGAGGCCGTCACACCGCCTGTTGTAGGGTCAGTCAATAAAGAGATGTATGGAATCTTTGCCTTGCTTAAAAGGGCTAATTTGGCCGATGTTTTCGCCATTTGCATCAATGAAAATGCAGCTTCCATCATTCTGGCACCGCCAGATTTTGAAATCATCATGAATGGAATCTTATTTTTGATGCTATAATCAATAGAACGGGCAATTTTTTCGCCTACAACTGAACCCATTGAACCACCAATAAAGTTGAAATCCATGCAAGCAATGACAATATCCTGTCCGTCTAATTTCCCAGTTCCTGAGCGGATAGCATCGTTTAAACCGGTTTTTAAATAACTTTCTTCAAGTCGTTCTGTATATTTTTTGGAATCAGTAAAATTGAGAGGATCTCCTGAACGAATATTTTCGAAAAGCTCTATAAACTGATTGTCATCGAAAAGAATTTCAAAGTATTCTTTAGAGCCAATACGTAAATGATATGCGCAATATTGGCAAACGTATTTATTTTCCACTTGCTCTGCATAGTGCAAAGGCTTTTTACAGGAAGGGCATTTATTCCACATCCCATCAGGTGTCTCTTTTTTATCCTCGGTAGAAGTAATTATCCCCTTTTTTTCTCTCTTGAACCAGGCCATTTTGGATAGATGTATAACGTACAAAGAAACAAAAATTTTAAGAAAGCAATGCTCTTGCCTTAACATTGAATTAACGTAAATTGAATTATTCAGATTAATTGGCCCTTTTTCATTGAATTTGAGGCTATTTTTCATAATTTAGCATAGATAATTATTAAAAAAAAAGATGAATTTAAAAGGATTTAAAGGTGTATTGCATGGTGATGCAGTTCAAGAATTATTCGAGATTGCCAAAAAACATCAATTCGCACTGCCAGCAGTTAATGTAATTGGAACCAATTCTATAAATGCAGTGATGGAAACGGCAAAGTCAGTTAATTCACCTGTGATCATTCAGCTTTCAAATGGCGGAGCTCAATTTTATGCTGGAAAATCTTTAAATAATGATAATCTGAATGCATGCATTCTTGGAGGTGTATCTGCAGCCCAGCATGTTCATCTTCTTGCCGAACAGTATGGTGTTGCAGTTATTTTGCATACTGATCATGCGGCAAAAAAACTATTACCCTGGATTGATGGTTTACTAGATCATGGTGAAAAATTCTTTGCAGTGAATGGAAAACCACTTTATTCTTCACATATGCTCGATCTTTCTGAAGAGTCAATAGAAGAGAACATAGCGATTAGTAAAAAATATCTTAGTCGTATGAAGGGTATGGGTATGACTCTTGAAATCGAATTAGGTGTAACCGGTGGCGAAGAAGATGGAGTTGATAACAGTGATGTAGACAGTTCAAAATTATATACTCAGCCATCTGAAGTTGCTTATGCTTATCAAGAATTGAGTGTAATCAGTGAGAAATTTACAGTTGCAGCTGCTTTTGGCAATGTTCATGGGGTTTATAAGCCAGGAAATGTGAAATTGCAGCCGATTATTCTTAAAAACTCTCAGGACTATGTTCGTTCAGAATTTAAAATTGCAGCAGATAAGCCTGTAAATTTTGTATTTCATGGTGGTTCAGGTTCTTCTCAGGAAGAGATCAGGGAAGCAATTTCTTATGGGGCGATTAAAATGAATATCGATACCGATATGCAATGGGCGTACTGGGAAGGAATTAAAGATTATTACAAATCAAAAGAAGCTTATTTACAAAGTCAGATCGGAAATCCGGAGGGCGAAGATTCACCGAATAAAAAATATTACGATCCGCGCGTTTGGTTGCGTAAAGGAGAAGATACTTTTGTTAAGCGCCTGGCACAGGCATTTGAAGATCTCAACTGTTTGAATGTTAATGATCGGCTTTAAACTATTATACTAATTAAAGGGCCTTAAAAGGGCCCTTTTCTGATAGATTAAACTACTAGATTTGAGTTGCCTTTAAACTATATTTCAATTTAAAATGAATCAATCAATCGAAGTTAAAAGGGTTAGCAATAAAGAAGAACTGGAGCATGTATTTGCTATCAGAAGAAAGGTTTTTGTGGATGAGCAGAACTGTCCCCCCGAACTTGAATGGGAATTTGAAGATGAATCTGTACATTTTATTGGAACAGTGAATGCTGAACCTGCAGGTGCAGCTCGTTGGAGGAAAACAGATAAGGGGTATAAATTGGAGCGCTTTGCCGTTTTAAAAGAGTACAGAGGAATAGGGCTAGGGCAGGCTCTTGTAGGCGCCGTAATAAATGATTTACCTCAGGATGCCACTTATGTTTATCTACATGCTCAGTTAGCTGCAATGTCTTTATATGCTAAATTTGGATTTAAAAAGGCCGGCGAGCAATTTGAGGAAGCCGGGATACAGCATTTTAAGATGGTTTTGTAAGTTATCTGTTATCTGTTATCTGTTATCAGGTAGCAGGCAAAAGCAGAAAGCTAAAAGCTAAAAGCAGAGAAGAGCAATCATTTGAAATGATTAGTCAGAAGCAATTTTCATTAACTAACCATCTAATAACAGACAAGAGATATCAGTTATCAGATATCAGTTATCAGTTATCAGTATGGGTACGTTTGCCAGACAACAGACAACAGACAACAGAATTATTGTTCATCACCTCTGATCTTGAAAACCATCCCATTTAGGTTTTCATTTATGCGAATCTGACAAGCCAGTCTGCTATCAAAACCTGCATCATGCAAGGTGTCTAGCATGTCCATTTCATCATTTCCAGCTATCGGCAAATCTTCTAGACCCTTTAATACCTGTACATGGCAGGTAGCACAAAGAGCAATTCCACCACAGGTTGCCAATATAGAATAGTCTGAAGCCTTCAGCACTTCCATCAGGCTAAGGCTTATTTCTTCAGGTATTTCAACGGCTTGTTGATCTCCGTTCCTGTCTTCAATGGTTATTTTGATCATCTTAAAATGCATTTACTCCATAAACAGTTGTGTATTTAAAACTTAATTTCTGATCGGGGTGAACATATTTAAATGCGCTTTGTACCATCAAAGCGGCTTCATGAAATCCACATAAGATCAGTTTAAGTTTTCCAGGGTAGGTATTGATGTCGCCAATTGCGTAAATACGATCTACGTTAGTCGAATAATCAAATGTATTTACCTGAATGGCTGATTTATCAATAGTTAGTCCCCATTCTGCGATCGGGCCTAATTTGGGGCTAAGTCCAAATAAGGGAATTAAAAAATCTGTCTCAATTGATGTCTTAACCTGGTCTCTTCCTATAAAGGATACTTCTTTTAGTTGGTCTGTTCCTGAAATACTCAATAGGTTGGATTGAAGGATTAAGTCTATTTTACCATTATTAGCGAGTTCATGTACTTTTTCAGCTGAATCAGGCGCGCCACGGAAGGTATCACCCCGATGAATAAGCGTAACACGTTCTGCAACATCTGCAAGGAATATGGTCCAATCAAGCGCTGAGTCTCCTCCGCCTGCCAGAATAACTCGTTTGTTCCGGAATGTTTCAGGATTCTTAACCATGTATTCAACCCCTTTGCCTTCAAAATCGATTAGCCCCTCAATATCTGGTTTGCGTGGTTCAAAACATCCCAATCCACCAGCGATTACTACTACTTGGCAATGGATCATTGTGCCATCATTAGTTCCAACTAAAAAAGATCCATCATCCTGTTTAACTAATGTTTCAACTCTTTCTCCAAGTGTAAATCCCGGATCAAAAGGAGCAATCTGCTCCATTAACCTTTCTACAAGTTCCTGAGCCTTTATTTCTGGATACCCTGGTATATCATATATTGGTTTGTGAGGATAAATCTCAGATAATTGTCCGCCAATCTGAGGCAGTGTATCAATAAGATGGCACCTCATCTTTAGTAAGCCTGCTTCAAATACAGCAAAAAGTCCGACAGGTCCGGCACCGATAATACATAGGTCAGTTGAAATCATTTTATAGGTATTTATTTAATTTTAATAAAGAATGATGTTTAATCAGAATTACATTCATTTTCCTGGTCAAGATTGTTATAGATGGTATCCAGAATTCTTTTCAAATTCATGTAATCCTCCTCCGTTAGGTTTTCCCATGCTTTCATCCGTATTTCCGACATTTTTGGACTCCATGCAGTTACCCGTTGGGTTCCAAGAGTGGTCAGATGGACTTTAAAAGACCTTCTATCCATAGGGTGAATCCTTCTCTCAGTAAGCCCTTTTCTGCAAAGAAGGTCTATAATACGCGTCAGAGTTGGATGATCTTTACCTGTTATTTCTGCCAGTTGACTTTGATTTAAATCATTGTCGCTGCTCAGGTTCTTTAGTATTAACCATTGATCAACTGTTATATCGTAATTCTCTGCATTAAAGCGACGCTGTGCGTATTGCTTTACTTTTCTGGCCGTACGATCGAGCAGATAAGAATAGGTGCTAAATAATTCTATTGCCATACTTATTGTTAGTGTGACAAATATCTATAAAATTTTACAATTAAACAAAAAAAGCATCCGCTATTGCGGATGCTTTTAAAATTGTTTTAAATATTCTACTTAAGAATTATTCTTTTCCTTTTTCTTTAATGAATTCTACAACAAATGGTGTTGCAACGAATAATGAAGAATAGGTTCCAAAAATAACACCTATCAGCATTGCAAAAGAGAATCCTCTTAATATCTCACCACCAAAGATGAATATGATCAAAAGAACAGCTATCGTACAGATACCGGTGATTACAGTTCTACTTAGCGTGCTGTTCAAGGCATTATTGATCACTGAAGGGAGATCTTCATTTTTAGAATGATGTTGACCAATATATTCACGAACACGGTCAAATACAAC
Source organism: Sphingobacteriaceae bacterium (assembly GCA_947479815.1). Taxonomy (GTDB): domain Bacteria; phylum Bacteroidota; class Bacteroidia; order Sphingobacteriales; family Sphingobacteriaceae; genus Daejeonella. The sequence goes on along the minus strand of CANKAT010000024.1, from coordinate 18,695 downwards.
AACCGTATCATTTATCGAGTATCCCATGACGGTTAAGATTGCCGCTACAAAGGCCTGGTCAATATCAAGCGAGAATGGAAGCCATCCATTAAATATGGTGAATATGGCAAGCAATACAAGAACATCATGTACTAATGCTAGTATTGCTGCAAAACCAAAGGCCATTCGTTTGAATCGTATTAATATATACAGGAATATGACAAGGATTGAGAAAAAAACTGCCCATATAGCTGATTTTTTTATATCATCAGCAATAGTAGGTGTTACCTTTTGCGAATCTTTAATTTCGTATACTGGATTTATCTTTTTCAATCCTGAGGCAAGTTTTTCATTTACCAGAGCATTAGCCTGATCGGTATTATCATTGATCAGGTAAGCAGTTGTGATCTTAACCTGATTAGAAGATCCAAATGTTTTCACCTCTACTGCGGTTCCAAATTCATCAATTAAGATTGATCGTACAGATTCAACTTCAACAGGCTTTTCGAAGGCTACAAAATAAGCTCTTCCTCCCTGGAAATCTACACCCAGGCTAAACCCTTGTGTAAATGCGGATACAATACCTGCAACAATGATTGCAGCAGATAAATAATAAAACCGTTTACGACCAGTAATGAAATCAAATTTAGAATCCTTGAATAAATTCTCAGTAGCTTTTATAGAGAAGCTGATTGGTTTCTTTCTGTCTAATAACCATTCAAACACTAAACGTGAAATGAATATAGCTGCAAACAATGAAGTAATAATACCGATCATCAGGGTAGTTGCGAAACCAACAATTGGGCCCTGACCAAAAATATAAAGAATAACACCAGTTAAGAAGGTAGTGATATTTGAATCTAAGATTGATGGCATGGCCTTATGGAAACCTTCGGTTATTGCTAATCGGACAGATTTGCCTGCAGTAATTTCCTCTCGAATACGTTCATAGATCAATACGTTGGCATCAACCGACATACCTAATGAAAGGACAATACCGGCAATACCTGGCAGTGTTAATACTGCTCCCAATGAAGCAAGTACACCCATCAGGAAAAATAGATTGACCAGCAATGCAATATTTGCAACTATACCAGCAGTGCTGTAATACATTCCCATGAAAATCAAGATGAAAATGATACCAGCAATGGTAGAAAGTAAACCTGCAGAGATAGAAGCTGCACCAAGTGAAGGGCCAACAACATAATCACTAACAATTTTAGCTGGTGCGGGTAATCTTCCAGCTTTCAATACGTTTGCAAGATCTTGTGTGTCTTCTACTTTAAAACTTCCGCTGATGGATGAAATACCATTTGGAATTTCGCCTTGTACGGTAGGGGCAGAATATACCAGATTGTCTAGTACAATAGCAACGCTTTTCTTGTTATTTGGATCTGCAGATGCAGCAGCAGTAATTGAACGCCATGCACGAGCACCGTCAGCATTCATAACCATAACTACTTCTGGATTACCTTTCTGATCATAATCAGAACGTGCGTCCGAAATTACATCTCCTTCAAGAGCCGGACCACCTGCTATGCTGCTAGTTTTTAAAGCATATAATTCAAAAACTTTACTTTCTTCAGTCATTGGTTTAACTCCCCAGTATAACTTAACATTCTGTGGAATTACTACTCTGATTGCAGGTGAAGAAAGGTATGCATTAACTTTTGCAGTATCTTTTAGAGCTGCATAACCTACAACTGGACCCGGACGTAAACTAGATTTTCCGTCTTGACCTTGGAACGTTGCAGGATTTAAAAGTGCAAATAATGGATTTTGCTTAGCTTGTTCAGCTTGAAGTTTATTTTTAATTGAAGCACTATCTGTTTTATTACTATCTTTTTTACCTAATGCAGCAAGTTTACTTTTTGTGGTATCCTGAGCCGCTGTACTTGCAGTATCAACAGACTTCACTGTGGTAGCTAAAATACTGTTTACATTCTGCAGTAAACCGAAGATCTCGGTATTGTCATAAGTTTCCCAGAATTCAAGCTTTGCCGAACCCTGTAATAATTTACGAACGCGATCAGGATCAGTTACACCAGGCAATTCAATCAGAATACGATTGGTTCCTTGTTGTTTTTGAATATTGGGAGAGGTTACTCCAAATTTATCGATACGTGTACGAAGAATATTGAAGGAAAGATCAATTGCACCATCCGCAGATTTTCTAAGGAAGTCTAAAACTGCCGTATTATCTGCATCTGCCTTTAAGTTAGATGAATTTTCTTTTGTTGCAAAAAGTGTAGCAAGTCTGGTATTAGGACTTGCTTTTTCGAATTCTCTTCCAAAAGCAGAAATGAAATCATTATCACCTTGTGCTATTGCTAATTCAGCGTTTTTAATTGCCGCATTGAAATTTGCATCAGTGCTGTTGTTAGCAAGATTCCGTACCATTTCACTCAAAGAAATTTCCATGGTTACGTTCATACCACCTTTTAAATCAAGGCCTAGTGGAATTTCACGTTCCTTAGCGTACTGATAGGTGATATAATCTAGATTTCCAAATACAGGTAATGATGCTACCGAATCGAGATAACTTTTCTCTTTAGGGGCATCTCCTTTAGCAAATTTCTGAGCATCTTTTTCAACTTTATTCGCTATCCATGTGAACGAGAGGGAATACAAACACGCTATTGTAAGCGATATTGCCGCGAATTTTATTAATCCTTTACCTTGCATTTTATTTAAATTGTGTATTAATGTTGATTTAAGCCTATTTTGGTTAAGACGCCAAAGCTAATTAAATTTTTGTTTTTTGGAATAATTCTTTACTAGAGAAATATGAAGTTAATTCAAAATCTGATATATTTTTTAAAACTATAGGTATAAATATTCTTTTCATCAGGCTTGTGGATACTATTTGAGCTTTCTTTCCATGTTTCTTTATCTAAAGTTGGGAAAAATGTATCTGCATCAAAATCATGTTGAATAACTGTCAGATATATACAATCAGCAAGCGGAAGCGCCTGTTCAAATATTTGGGCTCCACCAATAATGTAGATATCATTTTCTTGTTTGCACAATTCCAGAGCGCCCTGAAGTGATCCGCTTACCTCTGCACCAGGTATTTCAAGATTCGATTGTCTGCTGATCACAATATTTCGCCTGTTTGGCAGCACCCTTCCAATAGAATCAAAGGTCTTTCTCCCCATAATTATGGGAAATCCTGTAGTCAGATTTTTAAAATGAAGCAGGTCAGCAGGTAAATGCCACGGTAGTTGGTTGTTTTTCCCAATCCCATTCTTTTCATCTACAGCAACTATCAGGTTTATTTTCATCAGAATAAAATTGTTTTTTGGAATAAATATGGCCCATCAAACGAAGGCTTATTTAGGTTTTTAAAAGTGTTTAAATTGCTACTGCTCCTTTAATGTGAGGATGAGGGTCATAGTTTTCAAGCACAAAATCTTCAAATTTAAAATCGAAAATATTTTTTATTTCAGGATTCAATTTCATGATAGGTAATGGTCTACATTCACGACTTAACTGGAGTTTAGTTTGATCCAGGTGATTAGTGTATAAATGGGCATCTCCAAGGGTATGAACAAAATCGCCAGCCTGTAGGCCGCATACCTGAGCAACCATCATGGTAAGTAGGGCGTAGGATGCAATATTAAAAGGTACACCCAGAAATATGTCTGCACTCCTTTGATAAAGTTGACAACTTAATTTACCGTCGGCAACATAAAATTGAAAAAAGCTATGGCAGGGTGGAAGTGCCATATTTTCAATTTGCGCAACATTCCATGCAGAAACGATCAGTCGCCTTGAATCTGGATTTTTTTTGATTTGATCAATCACCTGACTGATCTGATCAATATGACCGCCATCTGGTTTGGGCCATGACCGCCATTGTGAGCCGTAAACTGGTCCGAGTTCTCCATTTTCATCAGCCCATTCATCCCAAATACTAACGCCATTCTCTTTTAAATAACTGATATTGGTTTCACCCTTCAAAAACCATATTAGTTCATGAATGATTGACCTCAGGTGCACTTTCTTTGTGGTTACCATTGGAAATCCATCTAACAAATTAAATCGCATCTGATAACCGAATACGCTAATCGTACCAGTACCCGTACGATCATGTTTTTGGGTTCCATTTTGCAATACATGCTGCATTAATTCGTGATATTGTTTCATGATCGGGGGTATCTGTTGTCAGTTATCTGTTATCTGTTATCAGTTATCAGTTGTCTGTTATCAGTTATCAGTTATCAGTTGGTTAGGTAGTTAGTAGTTAGTAGTTAGTTGGTTAGTAGTTACCCGATAGCTATCGGGTTGGTTAGTTAGTTAAAATTACCTCTGACAACTTCATTTCAAATGATTGCTCTTCTCTAATTTTAGCTTTCTGCTTTTAGCTTTTACCTTTTAGCTTTCCGCTTTTAGCTTTCCGCTTTTAGCTTTCTGCTTTTAGCTTTCTGCTTTTAGCTTTCTGCTTTTAGCTTTCCGCTTTCCCCTTTATACTTAGAACCTATAACCTATAACTTAGAACCTATAACCTATAACCTATAACTTAACACTTACAACTTATCTACAAATAAAATAAATGTATTTTTGTCATCCTATAAATGTTCATAAATAATAGTGATGTTCACAATATGATCCTGTTTCCAAATGCTAAAATAAACATCGGATTAAACATTCTTAGCCGTCGTGAGGATGGATTTCATAATCTGGAGACAATTTTTTATCCTATAGCTATCAAGGATGCGCTAGAAGTAGTTGAAGCTGATCAACTGAGGTTTACTTCTTCAGGATTAGAAATACCTGGAGATTCTACGGATAATTTATGTTTGAAAGCTTATTACCTTTTATCTAAGGACTATAAATTACCTCCTGTTCATATACATCTTCACAAACATATTCCAATTGGAGCTGGCTTAGGAGGTGGATCAGCTGATGCCTCATTTTTCATCAGGTTGATGAATGAAAAGTTTGAATTAGGGATGGATGCTTCTCAAATGGAGGCTTATGCCTCAAAATTAGGTTCAGATTGCGCATTTTTCATTCAAAATAAGCCAGCTCTGGCAGTTGGAAAGGGCGATCAATTACATGCTATTGAGGTTGATCTTAGTAAGTATTTTATAATGTTGGTGATGCCGAAAGTTCAGGTTTCTACATCGGATGCTTACAAGGGCATTCGTCCTGCAGCAATGGTAAATTCATTAGCTGATCTTATCAAATTGCCTATTGATGCATGGAAACTTGCTATAAAAAATGATTTTGAACCTTCTGTTTTTTTGCAATATCCCATAATTGCTGAGATAAAATCAAAATTATACACTTCAGGTGCTTTATACGCATGCATGAGTGGGAGTGGCTCTTCAGTATTTGGGATTTTTGAGAAAGAGTTAAAATTGCCTGATTTAGAGCATGATAACAAGGTTTTTTATGGCGTATAAGGAATATTATCAATAAATAAGCACTATTAAATACCCATTGGGATTTAAATTGAAAGCTCGATTTACTATCGACTGATTAGCATGATGCATCTCAATTAAAATCTATCGAATGTATTCCCGATCCTCATCGCTCAATTGATCCTGTTTTCCTGTATTTGAGTCTATGTAATCATCTTCATCGTTTTCAGGATAATCTTGAATCATAGATTTTTTTCCAGGCCTTCCTGCCCAAAATCCTACAATGAGTCCCAACCCAAACATGAATCCGAGAACTGCTAATTTTGGAATTTTGGCATCTCCGAAAATCCAAAAATCAATTTCGTCAGTATTATTCATCAGAATGATAGTTACCAATACGGAAACAACAATTATAAATATTGTTTTAAATGACATAATGCTCTAGATTTTAGCTGTTCGAATATCGGTTTTTGAAGCCGTAAAATTACAAATTTTTAATAGTCGTATTTTGAAAGATATCAGGTAATTTTTAGTTAAGAAAAGTATTTGGTAATAGTTTATTTATCTGTAAAATTAACTTCCATTTAGGGAGCTTTCACCAAGTCGCATAACTCAGTGCCGTTTCAATTCCAAGCGTATCGCCATCACAGAATCAGCTAGCTGAGTAGGGTAGATGATCTGAAAATTTGATGGATTTATTTGCTCTTATTTTACACTTGGAGGGTTCTGCTCATGCTTAAAAATTGGACAAAACTAAATGGTAAATTTAAAATTTATATATAAATACATAAAGTACTGATAAATAGATATTTATGTATTATATTTTTCATCATTTTATAGACTTGCTAAAATATTTAGTTTACGTAGGTATAATCAGCTTTTTATATATCAAATTTAAATTTATGTAATAAATATAACTATTTGATTAATAATTATTTATAATATTTATATAATTTGATTTATTGATCAAAAAATTGAATTTAAATGATATTAAAAATGGTTTTTTTATTAATTTTTGTCAGATCTAAATTGCTTCTATAATTAGGCGTTTTCTACACTAAGCTATTTCATTTTTTAATAATTTGTGATAATTACAAGCTACCTTTTTAAGATTGAATATAGATCTCTTCAATTAATTCATAAGGAATTATTGATCATCTATTCTTGCAATAATCATTATATTATTAAATATAAATTTGAGGTTGTACTGCTTTTAATACTATTCAAAATGATCTTGTTTTTTTAAATATTGGATCACTCTACTCTGTGTTTTAGGCCCTGCTATTTTAGGGTATCCTGGAAGGTAGATTCACGCTATTTTAGAATTTGAATGAGGGTAATCTTGATGAAACAGAGTGATTATTTTTTGTTTATTTATTTTTTAATTAATAAATAAACTATTTAAAAAAACTATGTTATTTGGGTGCTTAGTGCATGAAACTACTCCCCTACCCAATAGGTTATTTAGATATTTTTTTTCTTTTTATGTTCTTTATGTATGGAAACATGAAGATAGTACCAAGAATAACTAGGGCTCCAACGTAAAACCCAGCGGTCATTTGTTCCTTTTTTCCGAAAAAAAGGAAGGCCAGAATTATCCCATAAACTGGTTCAAGATTTGTAATAAGTGCAACCCTGAAAGCTGATAATTCTTTCATTACTGCTACTCCAGATACATAAGCAACAGAGGTGCAGACCGTTCCCAGGATGAATAAAAAGGCCAGATCAGTTGGATCGAGGCTCACAGGAGCCTTGAAACCTTCTGTAATTAATAAATAGAATGAAACCCACACCCAGGCCCCAATGAGCTCATAGAAGCTTATAATAGCTGCTGGGCGATTTTGAATTTGTTTGGAATTTATGATTGAGAAAATACTGGCACATAAAGCACTTAATAGTCCGTAAATTATTCCGACCGAATAGTTGGATTCAAACTTAAATATCATGTAAATACCGATGATTATTAGGAATCCTGTAATTATTTCTAGTGTAGAAATGCGCTGTTTTTTTAGGACTGGTTCTAAAATAGCGGTGAACAATGTAAGAGATGAAAGGCTTACCAATGCCACAGATACTGTTGATGATTTAATTGATTGGAAGAAAAATATCCAATGCAAGGCTACGATTGCTCCTGTAAAAAAGAGTTTTAAAAATGTTTCTTTTGAAACTTTAATAGATATTTTTTTATAAACGAAATAGGCATATAAACTGACGAATGCTATAAGCACTCTATACCATACAAGATAACTTGCATCAATAGAGATTAATGCACCCAGAATACCCGTAAAACCCCAAATAAAGACCGTAATGTGTAATATGACTAGGTTGCGGCTGATAGGGCTTTTAGGTGATAACATGAAGGTGTTATTTGGGAGCTTTCTTTAATAAATATAGACCAAGTATCCCGAAAATTATATTAGGAACTAGTATTGCCACTAATGGGGGTAAGCCTCCCTTCAATGCAAACATATTGGCAAATTGTATGAATAGGATATAGGTGAAACTTAGAAATATACCAAGACCAAGTGGAAGCCCAATACCCCCGCGTACCTTTCTTGAGGATAGGGATACTCCCATAAGCGTTAATATGTAGGCAGAAAGAGGATATACAAAGCGTTTGTATTTCTCTAATTGAAGGTCTACCATTACCCCGGTCCCCCTGGTTTCTTCTTTATCAATTCGTTCATTTAACTCACGCATATTCATTGCTTGGTAGATATTATCGTAAATTTCAAAGTCTTTAGGCCGCATATCCAACGTGGTATCTTTCTTTAAGCCCATATTCAAACTTTCTTTCAGTCCATCAATTTTTCTAATTGAATAGTTCTCAATAATCCACTTTGATTTTAATGAGTCCCAAGTGATTTTATCAGCTACTAATTTTTCTTTAAGGTCATAACCGGTGAAATTTTCTAAAATGAATTTGTAACCAATTTTTCGATTATTATCAAAGTTTTCTATATACACATAGCTGTTTTTATCAATCTGCATATGAGTATACATCTTTGAATTATCAGATTTTGGATTAACATAAATGTTTTCAAAATCAATCTTTAGTTCATTTGTTTCAGGAATGATAAATAAATTGAAAATCAGTGTGACGATGAAAATTACGCTTGATGAAATGAAATAAGGCCACAAAAACCGCTTAAAACTAACCCCACTACTAAGAATAGGTACTATTTCAGTTTGATCAGCCATTTTAGCTGTAAAAAATATGACCGCAATAAAATTGATTAGGGGTGAAAGAAAATTTAAATAAAATGGAATAAAACCGGCATAATAACTAAATATGATCTCATAAATTGGAGCATTATGCCTTAAAAAATCATCCAGTTTCTCGGAAACATCAAAAATGACAATAATCACCGTGAAAATAGCCAGGGTAAAAGAAAATGTACCCAGGTATTTTTTAATGATGTACCAGTCTATGATTTTGATCATACCTTTATAAACGTTGAGCTAGCTGAATAACCATTTTATTCTTCCAATCTGTAAATTCTCCGGCAATGATTTTTTCACGTGCTTCATTCATCAGCCATAAATAAAAATTCAGGTTGTGTAAAGTTGCGATCTGTGCTCCCAATATCTCTTTGGAATGTGTAAGATGTCTAAGATAAGCCTTTGTATAGTTTCTGTCTGCATAAAGATCGCTATCTTCTTCAATTGCAGAAAAATCATTCTTCCATCGCTCATTTCTAATATTAATAATTCCATTTTTTGTAAAAAGCATACCATTTCTTGCATTTCTGGTAGGCATAACACAATCGAACATATCAATACCAAGAGCAATATTTTCTAAGAGATTAATTGGAGTACCCACACCCATTAGGTAGCGTGGTTTTTCTTTTGGGAGGATATCACAAACAATCTCAGTCATTTCATACATATCCTCAGCAGGCTCACCAACAGACAGCCCACCAATTGCATTACCTTCTCTTTCAAATGAAGCGATTACTTCTGCCGATTGTTTTCTAAGGTCTTTATATACTGAGCCCTGCACAATAGGGAAAAGAGTTTGATTGTAACCATAAATGGGTTCTGTTGTATCAAAACGTTCACAACATCGTTTCAGCCATCGGTGAGTCATTTCCATTGATCTCCTTGCATAACCATATTCACACGGATAGGGAGTGCATTCATCAAAGGCCATTATGATATCGGCGCCAATAATCCTCTGGGTATCCATAACTGATTCAGGAGTAAATAAATGTTTAGACCCATCAGTATGGGATCTGAATGTAACTCCTTCTTCCTTTATTTTGCGTACTCCAGAAAGAGAATAAACTTGATATCCTCCACTATCGGTAAGTAGAGGCCCTTTCCATCCATTGAATTTATGTAATCCACCCGCTAATTGTAGGGTTTCAAGTCCGGGTCTTAAATATAAATGATAGGTATTGCCAAGTATGATCTGGGCTTTAATATCATTCGCTAGTTCATGTTGATGTACAGCCTTAACTGATCCTGCAGTGCCAACAGGCATGAAAATAGGTGTTTTTATCACACCATGATCGGTTGTGATCTCTCCTGCACGTGCCTTTGAATTTTTATCTTCTGCCTGTAGTTTAAATTTCATTCAAAAATTAATAATTAGGGCAAAAATAGCAAAATATAAACTGCTGCTGTGGGGACTGTAAATTATCAAGAATTTATTTTAGTTTATTTCAAAAACAATACTAATTGTTAGTTTAAAAATTAGAAATTTACGTGCATTCAAAAGTTTAATTTATCGCGTGGATTATTTTTATATTTCTATTGTAATTTCCTTACAGATCTGTTTATTACTTCAACTTTTTTATGTTATTGTAATTCATCGAAAATTAGCTTCTTTTAGGGGTATTGAACCAGATACACAGTTAAAATTACCGCTATCCGTGATCATTTGCGCAAGAAATGAACTAGATAATCTGAAAAAAAATTTAGTCCCTATTCTTACCCAGGATTATTCTGATTTTGAAGTCATTGTTGTTAATGATTGCTCTATTGATGGTTCAGATTGGTTTTTGCAAGATCTGTCTGTGGAATATAAAAACTTGAAAGTGGTTACTATACTTGAGCACCCACGTTTTAAGCACGGTAAAAAGTTTGCAGTAACTTTAGGTATCAAGGCTGCAAAAAATGAAAATTTGGTTTTTACGGATGCTGATTGCAAACCTGCATCAAACCAATGGCTCAGGCATATGCAAAGCAACTTTAGCGGAAATACTGAGATTGTACTTGGATATTCTCCATATGAGTTAAAAGGAGGATTCCTTAACAAATTTATTAGATTCGAAACATTTTTAACGGCATTAAATTATCTCTCTTACGCACTGAAAGGCGTTCCATATATGGGTGTGGGGCGTAATCTGGCCTATAAGAAGTCTTTATTTTTTAGTGGTAAGGGATTTGCTTCACACATGCATATTTTATCAGGTGATGATGATCTCTTTGTGAATCAGAATGCCAACCGCTTAAATACTAGGATTGAGATACATCCCGATGCTCAGGTTTGGTCGGAGCCTAAAAATTCTATTTTTGGGTTTTTTTCGCAGAAATTTCGACACCAGAGTGCAGGTAAAGCCTATAAAAACCAGCATAAAAGAATGCTCACTATCCAGGTATTATCTGGGATTTTATTTTATGCTTTATTGATTACCTTAATGGTCTTAAAAGGCCAATGGTGGTTAATTGCTGCTGCATTTTTTTTACGAATGCTGGTACAAATTCTGGTCTATATTCCAGTATTAAAGAAATTAAACTACATAGATCTTGTTTGGTACTTTCCTGTATTTGATTTCATTTACTACATTTATATCATGCTTTTAAGCTTTATATCCATTTTTAGGAAGAAAGTGGAATGGAAATAGAAAAAAATCTTGGATTGACTTCTGAACTAATATATCAATATTTTCCTGACTTAAGTCAGACTCAAAAGGATCAATTTGAAGCCCTTGATGAGCAGTATCGTTTTTGGAATGCGAGAATAAACCTCATTTCAAGGAAAGATATTGATATGCTTTATTTGCATCATATTCTGCATTCACTGACTATTGCTAAAGTTATTTCATTTTTGCCCAACGAAAAAATTTTGGATGTAGGTACCGGTGGAGGATTTCCAGGAATTCCTCTTGCAATTATGTTTCCTGACACTCATTTTCATTTGGTTGATTCTATTGGAAAGAAAATAAAAGTTGTTCAGGAGGTTACATTAGCTTTAGGTTTAAAAAATGTAAGATCAACTCATGCAAGAGCTGAGCAAATTGATGAAAAGTTTAATTTTGTTGTTTCAAGAGCAGTTACCAAATTAGCTGATTTTTACCCCTGGGTAAGGGGTAAATTTGAAAAAAAATCAATGAATACGCTTCAAAACGGTATTTTATATCTTAAAGGAGGTGATCTTGACCAGGAAATAAAGGAATCAGGATTAAACGCAGAATTGATCCCGCTTCCCAATTATTTTAAAGAAGATTATTTTGACACAAAATATGTGGTATATATCCCACAATAATATTCAGTAGATTTTTACTGAAATACGGCAACCCCAATGCTGTTAGTTTTTAAATTTCTGAGTTTAATTTTAACAAAAAACATTAAGGATGTCTTTATTTCATCAAATTGCCCTTTCTTGCCTTCCAGGTATTGGTTCAGTTCTTGCCCGTAATCTGCTTAGCTATTTCGGAAATGAAGAAGAAGTGTTTAAAGCCAAAAGCCAGCATCTCGGCAAAGTGCCGGGTATTGGGCCTAAGACTTTGGAACTGCTCCTGAATCATGAAGTATTTAAGTTTGCAGAGGCTGAACTTAAATTCATCGATAAATACAAGATCAAACCTTTGTTTTTGACAGATACTGATTATCCCAAGCGACTCAGAAATTGCACTGATGCTCCAGTAATGCTATATTTTAAGGGTAATGCTGATTTAAATAAATCTAAAATAATTAGTGTGGTTGGAACAAGAAATGCCACCGATTATGGAAGAGAAATATGTAAAAATTTGATTGCAAACCTTCAGGTTTATGATCCGCTAATCGTAAGTGGGCTAGCCTATGGTATTGATGGTGCTGCCCATAAGGAGTCTTTAAAATTAGATATCCCATCCATTGGAGTGCTTGCCCATGGGCTTGATCGTATTTATCCAGCGCAGCATCGAACTATGGCTGAAAAAATGCTGGATTGCGGCGGTCTTCTTACTGAATTTATGTCGGGCACAATCCCAATTACTCAGAATTTTCCAAAGCGGAATCGAATAATTGCAGGCTTATCTGATGTTACCATCGTGGTTGAAGCAAGTATTAAAGGAGGCGCTTTGATTACTGCAGAGCTTGCAAATTCATACAATAGAGATGTTTTTGCATTCCCCGGAAGGATTAATGATGAATTTAGTCAGGGATGTAACTATCTCATTAAAACACATCGCGCCAATCTAATCACCAAGGTTGAAGATATTGAATATATTATGGGATGGAATAGAGATATTGAAGTGTCAGCTAAACCCCAATTAAGTTTGCCACTCAATTTAACAGTAGATGAACAGATTATTGCCAATGTTCTTTCTTTGAAAGGGAGTGTAGCTGTTGATGAATTGTCATTCCTAACCGGATTGCAACAGAGCAGGCTAGCAGTTACTATTCTTGGAATGGAAATGAAAGGAAATATTATTTCCTTGCCAGGAAAGGTCTATAAATTGGTATAGTACAAGTTTATATAAAACTATCGTTTTTTGGAAAATCAAAAAATATCAGCTCTCCAGTACCACTACTTAACATTTTCCATTGATCAAATGGAAATTTAATGAGTGCCATTCCGCATGTAGGCAAATGAGGTATTTCTTGATTACTTAAATAATTCACTAAGTCTGTTATTCCTGGATTATGACCGAATAAGGCTGTAAAATTGGAACTTTCATCCAGGTTATTTACTACTTTCAGTAAGGAATCCGTCAAAGCATCATAGATTTCTTTCTCTTGTATGATATCTGCAGGATTTATATGGAGTTCTTTTGCAAAGTATTTTGCTGTAGTTATGGCACGAAGTGCAGGACTACTAATAAATTGCTCAGGAAATAATTCTCTTTTGGCAAGCCTTTTAGCCATTTCAGGGGCATTTATTTCTCCTCTATGATTTAATGGCCTTTTAAAATCAGATAGCATTAAATCTCCCCAATCTGATTTGGCATGCCTGATCAATAATAACGTTTTAGCCATTTGCTTGATCAATCACTAAGTTCAAATTAATATTATTCATACAGTTAAAATGACCTTTAGGACAAGTGTCGTGCCCAATTTTTGAACATGGACGGCAGTTAAGCCCTTTAACTTCAAAAATGTATGAATGATCAACTTTGTAAGGATACATTCCAAATTCAGGAACAGTGTTGCCCCAAATGGATAAAATTTGCTTATTGAACGCTGCTGCTATATGCATTAACCCTGTATCGTGACTAATAACTTTTTCAGACATTTTAATCAGAAATGCACTTTGGTCAAGCTTGAATTTTCCGCATGCATTGAATACATGTTTACCTGCTTTTAGTGCAATTTTTTCGCCCCGTTCTGCATCTTCCATACCACCTAACAATACCACAGGATGATCGATTTTACTGCATAAGGCTATTAATCTATCAACAGGCAATCGTTTTGTATCATGCTGAGCCCCAATTACCACAGATATAAAATTTAAATGTGATTCAGGTAGCATGTTTTTTAGATCATATTCATTCGTTAAAAAATAATCAAGACCTTTTCCATCATTTTTAACCCCAAGAAATTCTATGGTCTGGAGATACCTGTCAACAATATGTTCTGTAGGAAGTATATTTTTTTTAAAATTAACCAATAACCATTTCTGCCAATTTAGTTTATCAAATGATCTTGAATTAACCCCGAGGCTGGTTTTGATTAGTAAGGTCCTTAAATTATGGTGCAGATCAATTACATGATCAAATTTTTCTTTTTTAAGCGCTGCTATGCATTCAGAAAGTGAGTTTTCAAAAAAATGAAGTTTGTCAATATGTGGATTTCCTGACAAAACTGCTTCAAATGATTTTTTACTTAGATAGTGAAGTTCAAGACCTTCAATTTGTTCTTTCAGACATCTCACAACAGGACTTGTAAGCACAATATCCCCAATTGAGCTAAAGCGAATGACTAGTATTTTAAGATTCTTATTTTTCAAGATGAAGCTTTGTTTTTTGTTGCTCAAAAACTCTGCAAATTTGCTCAAGATTCATCGCATTAAGACAGTTTAATCTACTTATTCCACCTTTTCTGGCTATTAAGGTACCATATTTCATGTCAAGATGCCCCTCAACCCGATGTGCATCCGGATTTATTGATAAAAGTACTCCATTTGAAATTGCATATTGGTGCCAGCGCCAATCCAGGTCGAGCCTTAATGGATTGGCATTGATCTCTATAATAACATTGTTCGCTGCGCAGGCATCTATAACCTTTTTATGGTTAATTGGATAACCGCTTCTGCTAAGTAGCAATCTTCCAGTTGGGTGCCCAAGGATTGTTGTATAAGGGTTTTCAATCGCTTTTATTAACCTTTCTGTAGCTTTCTCTTCAGTCATATTTAAAATGGAATGAACTGAAGCTACTACGAAATCAAAACTTGAAAGTACTTCATCAGAGTAATCAAGTGAACCGTCGTAAAGTATATCTGATTCTATTCCCTTAAATATTTTGAAAGGTGCCAATTTTATATTCAATTCATCAATTTCGCGATGCTGGGATGCTACACGTAACTCACTAAGTCCATTGGCATAGAATGCCGATTTTGAATGATCACAAATTCCAAAGTATTCCAGATTTAATTCATTTCTGCAATAGGATGCCATTTCTTCTAACGTGTGAATTCCATCACTCCAGGTACTGTGATTGTGCAAACTTCCTTTAAGATCTGCGTATTCAATGAGTTTAGGAAGTTTATTTGATTTAGCTAGTTCAATTTCATTAGTTCCTTCACGTAATTCTGGTTCAACAAAGGACAAGCCTGCAAGTTCATAGATGTCTTTTTCGGACTTATTTTTTAGATCAGTTTCTCCCAGTATTGAAAAAATAGAATTAGCATGTTCTTCGCTACCTGTTTTTATAATCAGTTTTTTGCCTAATTCTTCTGAATGGCAAAAAGAGAAGTGAATACTAAGCCCTGATTCGGTGCTGCATTTTATTTCCTGACCATTTAATTCAGCATTTTCAAGTCCATTAAGGATGAGCTTTTCCTTAATTTCTTCACTTGCCTGGCCAATAACTAGAAAGTCTAGGCTATCGATGATCTCACATTTTCTTCTGAATTGCCCTGTAATATAGATTTGTTCAGTATTGAATTCCTTTTTAGTCAGATTTAAGAGTTCTTCTGCTAAATTTTCAATTTTTGCAAATAGAAATCGCCCATTGCTGGCCATATTGAATTCTATCTTTTGTTTGATCTCCTCCTGTGTTTTTAGTCCGAAACCTTTAGCTTCTATCAGCCTATTTTCATTACAGGCATAATAAAGTTCTCCAACTGTATCAATTCCTAAATCTTTCCATATCACTAGAATTTTTTTAGGCCCAATTCCTTTGATCTGCATCATTTCAATGATTCCAGGGGGAGTTAGCTTAATCAGTTCTGCTAGTTCCTGAATGGAATTAGTTTGTATAAGTTCATTTATTTTGCCGGCAATACTTTTTCCAAGTCCGTCTACTTGCTCCATTTCAGCTAGGCTTCTGGTATAAATAGGATAGGGGAGCTTATCTACTTTAAATGCTGCATTTGATACAGACTTTACTTTAAATGGATTTTCATTGTGTAATTCCAATAAAGAGCTTAACAATCTTAATGTCCTTGCAATGATTTTGTTTTCCATATATCCAAAAATAAACAACCCTTCCCTGAAAAGGGAAGGGTACGTGATTTTTTAGCAATAAAAATATGAATGATTATTTAATTTGAATGTTATAAGGTATCCGAGCCTGAACTCCAGAGAGGTTAATTGCTGATTTCATTTGTTCGTAATAAATAAAATTATCACCTAATTCACTTTTTACAAAATAAGCTTTTACTTTATCAGCAGAGTTGTCAAAAAGTGATTTGATTGGATCTACCTGTGCTGGATAATTAACGATTTTAAAGTCTTTAATTTTTGCTTTTTTTGCTGCAGATGCAATTGCATCATCAATATTACCTAGTCGATCTACAAGACCCTTTTTTAAGGCTTCTGTTCCACTCCATACTCTTCCCTGGCCAATGCTGTCAATGTAAGATTGTGATTTTTTGCGTCCATCAGCTACCTTTTTTGTAAAGGTATTATAGGTTTTATTGACTTCTAGTTGAAGGATCATTCGCTCTGCATCTGTTAATGGTCTGCTCACGGATCCAAGATCTGCAAATTTTCCTGTTTGAACGCCATCAAAAGTTATCCCAAGCTTATTATTGAAGAATTTCTGCATATTCGGAACGATACCAAATACACCGATTGACCCGGTGATCGTATTGGGTTGTGCAAAGATCGAATCCGCTGCACAAGCGATATAATATCCTCCTGAAGCGGCAAGATCACCCATTGATACTATTAAGGGCTTTGATTTTTTTGCTAGTACAGTTTCACGCCAAATAACATCAGATGCCAGAGCACTTCCCCCTGGAGAATTTACTCTAAGTACAATAGCCTTAACTTTATCATCCGTACGAGCTTTCCTTATTGCTCTAGAAATTCTTTCTGAACCCATGGTTTCATCATCACCTTCACCACTCATTATTTCGCCATTAGCATAAATCACGGCTATTCTGTTTTGTGACGATTCTTCTTTTTTGTCTTCTGCGGGTGCATATTCTTCGAGGCTTACTGATTCAATTTCTTTCTTTTTATCGATTTTAGTTAGTTTTTTAAGTTCATCAAGAACCTCGTCTTTGTACATAAGTCCGTCAACCATTTTATAGGTTAAAGCATCTTTTGGAGCTCTGATCTTAGCACTATCGGCTATCGAAAAAAGTGTGTTTTTTGGAATTTCCCTGCTTCTAGATATCTCTGAAAGGAAATGATCGTACATTGAACCTAAGAAACTAGTAACCTGTAGCTTATTTGGCTCACTCATTTTATCAAGAATAAATGGTTCTACAGCACTTTTATAAGTTCCAACTTTAATGATCTGTGCTTCAATATCTAGCTTGTCTAGCGCTCCTTTAAAAAACATAATTTCGGAGCTTAGCCCACGAAAATCTATCATGCCTTCAGGATTAAGGTATATTTTGTCGGCAGCAGTTGCCAGATAATAGGCACCTTGCGAATATACTTCGCTATATGCGATTACGAATTTCCCACTTTTCTTGAAGTCAATCAATGCATTTCTGATTTCTTCCATCGTTGCCATGCCAGATTCTAATGAAGAGGCATCAAGATAAATTCCTTTGATATGATCATCTGATTTTGCATCCTCAATACCCTCAAGAATTTCGTTTAATCCTAATTTTTTCTTGCTTTCAAGACCAAGGAAACTGAGTTCTGCAAAGGGGTTTTTATCTGTTCTTTCTTTGATCGGATAATCAAGACTAACATGCAGTATACTATTTGAAGCTACGCTTAATGCTCCATCATTTCCAGCTGTTGTTACTATCGCTGTTACCAAAACTATAAGCAGCAATAAAACTGCAAAAAATGATAAAATGAAGCCTAACATTGAGGCAAAAACAAATTTGAAAAACTCTTTCATATAAGGGGTAAAAACTTTATCTATGCAACCTAACAAATATACAGATTTAGTTTTTGGCAATTTGTTACACAAGCTTTAAAAATTATATGTACACAACCTATATTTTGCTCGGCAGTAATCTTGGCGACTGCAGAAAATATCTTTCTGATGCAATTCTAGAAATTGAATTCAAGCTTGGAACGATCAGTTCAAAATCATCTTTGTATCAAACAGCCTCCTGGGGTAATCTTGATCAGCCCGATTTTATAAACCAGGTCATTGAATTAAAAACAAGCTTGAGTCCTGCAGATCTTCTCAAAGCTATTTTGAAGATAGAAAATGTTTTAGGTCGTCAACGGATCGAAAAATGGGGTTCTAGAACAATTGATATTGATATTCTTTTGTACGAAGATCAAATTGTAAACACTTCGGATCTTGTAATTCCACATCCTTATTTATCGGTCAGGAGGTTTAGTTTGATGCCATTAAGTGAAATTGCTCCGAATCTACTTCATCCCATTTCAAAAAAAAGCATTACTGAACTGTTGAATGAATTGACAGATAACTTGTTTGTGAAAAAGTTAACTTAGAATAAAATTAGATCTGTTTATTATGTCTGAGCAATTAAAAAACAATAGCGCTGATTTTAATCTTGATCTTTCTTACCTCCAGGATGTAGCAAATGGTAGT
>CANKAT010000023.1 GCA_947479815.1 Sphingobacteriaceae bacterium | reverse complement strand
TTCATCCCAATGTGGAGGAATCAAACCATAGGCAGTTCCTTGAATTACGTGTCTTGGATCTTTAACTTTTCCAGTTTTCAAGATCGCGGCATTTTGGGGTTCTACAACCATGCACTGGATATTCGAATTAATTGACTTCAAATACTTAGATACCCCAATGAATGTACCACCGCTACCAACTGATGCCATAAAAACATCAATTTCAGGCAAATTCTGTACAATTTCTGGCCCCGTATGATGAAAATGTACCTTAATACTTGATGGGTTATTGAACTGATCTACATAGAATGCATTCCTGTTCTGAGCAATATCTTTTGCAACATCGGCAGCATAGGCAATATCTGCTCCGGTAACCATATCAGGACTACCGTCGACTTGCTTTGTAAGTATGATCTCTGCTCCAAATGCATTCAGAATTTTGCGCCTTGCCAAACTGTTCCCCTCCGACATCACGGCAATAAATGGATTACCAAATTGCTTGCATACCAATGCTAATCCAGCTCCCATATTCCCACTGGTCATTTCAACCACAGTCTGCCCTTTTATCAAATTTCCATTCTGATACGCATCTAAAATAATCTGATAAGCAGCCCTGTCTTTCATACTTCCACCCGGCTGAAGATGTTCGGCCTTAGCATAAATCTTTCCCGTCAAGCCTGCGCTGATCTTGTCGAGAAATATTAATGGGGTATTATGAATGAGGTTTAAGGTTCCCATATTGTATTGCTAATTTGACCTTATATACTGGATATTTGACTGTACTAATTTTCGCATTACTAAACTATATAGAACAGAATAGCTATTAAAAGAACTATTCAAGTTTCAAGAATTCGCCATCTACAATAAGCAGTTTAAACTCGCTTTCAATTACATATCAATGATATATCAGCTCTTTTGAAACCACATTTGTTCAGTTTTTATGATGGAAGAACAGTCAAAAGTTTAAAAGTGGATTTTGCTCATTTATTCTAAATAAACCTGTTCACCACATTTTCCAGATACTCCTGCTTTCCGCTTCTCACTTCAGGCTCTCCATTTTCGATGGCGAAAGCTCTAAGATCTTCAAGGCTCAATTTGCCAGCTTCAAAGTCTTTTCCTTTTCCGGAATCAAATGATTCATAGCGCGCTGTTCTAACTTTTTTATAATCAGATTTATTGAGAATATTATCTGCGGCAATCAATGCACGTGCAAAATTATCCATACCACCAATATGGGCATAAAATAAGTCGGCAGGATCGGTTGAGTTTCTTCGAATCTTGGCATCGAAGTTAATACCTCCACCCTGAAAACCACCGGCCTCAATGATTACAAGCATGGCCTCGGTCAGTTCATTGATATTATTTGGAAACTGGTCTGTATCCCATCCATTCTGGTAATCGCCACGGTTGGCATCCATAGATCCTAATAAACCTGCATCAGCACTTACCTGTAATTCATGCTGAAAGGTATGGCCGGCAAGCGTGGCATGGTTTACCTCAATATTCAATTTAAAATCGTCCATCAAATTGAACTGACGAAGAAAAGCGATCACAGTTGCTGCATCATAATCGTACTGATGCTTACTTGGCTCGCATGGTTTAGGTTCAATGAAGAAGGTGCCTTTAAAACCATGCTTGCGCGCATAATCTTTTGCCATATGCAGGAATTGGGCTAGATGCTCTTGCTCGCGCTTCATATTGGTATTCAGCAAACTCATATACCCTTCTCTACCACCCCAAAAAACGTAGTTTTCACCACCTAGACTGATAGTTGCATCTAAAGCTGCCTTAACTTGTGCCCCTGCATGACTCAAGACATGAAAATCAGGATTAGTAGAAGCTCCATTCATGTACCGGCGATGTGAGAAAAGATTGGCTGTTCCCCAAAGTAATTTTACGCCACTGGCTTCCTGCTTTTGTTTGGCATAAGCTGTTATTGCCTGCAGTCGCCTTTCATTTTCTGCTATATCATTTCCATAATCCACCACATCCACATCGTGGAAACAATAGAACGGAAGATTCATTTTGGTTATGAATTCAAAAGCGGCGTCCATTTTATCCTTAGCACGCGCTACCGCATCGGTTTTTGCATCCCACGGAAAGATATGGGTTGGTTCGCCAAAAGGATCTGCTCCGTTGCCTACAAAAGAATGCCAGTAAGCACAGGCAAAGCGCAACGTTTCCTTCATAGTTTTTCCAGCTACTATTCGGTTCTCATCGTACCAGCGAAATGCTAATGGATTATCTGATTCAGGGCCTTCATATGCAATCTGGCCAATACCTTTAAAAAATTCTTTATCTCCTGTAATGATGTTTGACATGTTCGTTTGTTTGGTTCAAGTATAAGATCAACCCCGCAAAGCGCGAATTGATAAGACCTCTATTTTGGTTTCCTAATTTATAGAATTTTTTGAATTGGTAAAGAATAGGATTAGTTGAAAAATTGTGTGTGCGTTGAAAGAGTCATGCCGCAACGCTAGCGCACGCGTGCCGCGTGTGCTTTTTAATTCCAAAAAAATCACTACCATTCTATACGTTAAAACGAGATTGCATAGCGTATATTTAGTCCAACAAAAAAATCCATAATGAAAAGCATCCTATCCCTGCTCCTGTTATTTTCTATTGCGCTCCAACTCCATGCACAAAGGCCAGCATCTACAAATTATGAGGAGTCGAAAGTGCCAGAATATACATTGCCACCAGTTTTAAAAACGAGCACTGGAAAAAAAGTAACATCAGTTAAATCTTGGGAAAAAGCAAGACGCCCTGAGATACTGAATCTTTTTGCAGAAAATATTTACGGACAGATGCCTCTCAAATATGATAGAATCACTTACTCTCTAATTAATGAGGATAAGAAGAGCATGAGCGGGAAAGCACACTTGAAGGAAGTGATGATTGAAGTTTTCAACCAGAATAAGAGCGTGAAAATTAACCTGACCCTTTTTATTCCGAATCATAAAACCGGACCTGCACCTGTATTTTTACTGATCAATAACCGACCAAAAGAGAATACAGATCCTAGCAGAACAGTAATAAGCGAGTTTTGGCCGGCAGAGGTATTGATTGAAGGGGGCTATGCCATTGCAGCCTTTCAAGTAAATGACCTAGCACCAGATAACAAAGTATCTTTCATGAATGGTGCATTGCAATTGTATCCTGAATTACTAAATGCAGATAATGGAATGCGAGCAATCGGTGCATGGGCATGGGGAGCAAGCAGGGTGATGGATTATTTTGAAACAGACCCTCAGCTGGATAAAAAACGAGTAGCAATAACCGGACATTCGCGGGGTGGAAAAGCATCTTTATGGGCGGCAGCTAATGATCAACGATTTGCGCTCTGCATCAGTAACTGTTCCGGAAACTCGGGTGCTGCGCTAGCAAGAAGGCAATTTGGTGAACGAATAAAAGTGATTAATACTTCTTTCCCTCATTGGTTTAACACCAATTATAAAAAATACAATGAGCATGAAGATCAACTTCCTGTAGATCAGCATATGCTAATATCCTTGATCGCTCCAAGACCGGTTTATGCAACAAACGCATCCGAAGATCTCTGGGCAGATCCGAAAGGAACCTATTTATCTCTAAAAAATGCGGAAGAAGTTTATGGATTATATGGCTTAAAATCAGCCCTACCAGAGTTTCAGCCAGCATTAAATATACCCATCATTGAATCGCCGATGGCCTATCATAACCGCGAAGGAAAGCATGATTTAACGGTATACGACTGGAAACAATTTATACGATTCGCAGATTATCATTATACTAAGAAGGAAGGCAGATAGCAGTAAAAGTGCTAGCGCAGGCGTGCCGCGTGCGCTCTAATAAAACCAGAAAACACTACAAATGCTTATTCAACAGCGCCTTCCACTCTTGATAAACAGTCTCGTATTCTGAATCCTTTTTCGGTTCTACAACTTTCAAAGCCCTCACATTGCTGAATGCATTTTCTGTAGTAAATTCTCCTTTTCCAATACCGGCGCCAATGGCCGCACCAATACTGCCTTCATTGCTATGTAGCTCAAGAGGTACCCCACAAGAATTAACAAAAGCTTGTATAAAGAGTTCACTAGAAAACATATTCGCCTGTCCGGCACGAATTAGGCTGGGGTTCATCCCATTTCCACGCATGATATCCAGGCCATAGCGGAAAGCAAATGCAATTCCTTCCTGAACAGCCCTGAAAATGTGCGAACGACTATGAAGATTGAAGTCGATATGGTGAAAATGAGCGCCTATATTTCGGTTATTCAACATGCGCTCTGCTCCATTTCCAAAAGGTAGTATCCTCAAACCCTGACTTCCTACTGGAATCTGAGCAGCTTCCAAATTCATAGTATCGTAGCTTAGCCCCGATGCCACCACATCTTTAACCCAACGGTTCAAAATTCCTGTTCCGTTGATACACAGTAAAACCCCAAGACGTTGTTGCTTCAGGGTATAATTCACATGCGCAAAGGTGTTTATTCTTGACTGCTCATCATAGGTTAGCTTATCAGAAACACCATAAATAACTCCCGAAGTACCCCCATTTGCAGCAACCTCTCCGGGCTTTAAAACATTCAGAGATAGCGCATTATTTGGCTGATCGCCTGATTTATACGTAACAACAGTATCTGAAGCAAGAGAAAGTTTAGCGGCAATAGCCTTATCCAGCTTACCATGTTCAGAAAATACTGGCAAGATTTTGGGAATGATAGCGGTATCAAATCCATAATATCCAAAAACATCTTTGGAAAGTTCATCGTTCTTAAAATCCCAGAAAATACCTTCAGAAAGTGCAGAAATACTGGTACTAATCTCGCCTGTGAGCTTCATTGCTATAAAATCGCCAGGAAGCATCACCTTATGTATTTGCTCAAAAATAGCAGGTTCATTTTGCTTGACCCATGCCAATTTTGAAGCCGTAAAATTACCGGGAGAATTTAACAAGTCTGAGAGGCATTTTTCTTCTCCAATAGCTTTAAAAGCATTATTACCAATCTCTACCGCTCTACTATCGCACCAAATAATAGAATTCCTAATCACCTTTTGCTGCTTATCAACCAGTACTAATCCGTGCATCTGATAAGCAATTCCAATAGCTCCAATAGCATCAGGATCATACACTTTTAAAGCATGAGCTTTAAGAATCGCCTGTTGTATATTTTCCCACCATAGCTCAGGCGACTGTTCAGCCCAACCCGCTTGTTCCGCAATAATTAGTGTTTCGGTGTCTGGATATTGTACAGTGCAAAGACACCGCTGTGTAGCAGAATCAATAACTGAAACTTTAATGGATGAGGTGCCGAGGTCAATTCCGAGTAGAAGCATAGTAGGGTTATCTGAGGTATGAGGTATGAGGTCTGA
The DNA here is from genome assembly GCA_947479815.1 of Sphingobacteriaceae bacterium. Classification (GTDB taxonomy): domain Bacteria; phylum Bacteroidota; class Bacteroidia; order Sphingobacteriales; family Sphingobacteriaceae; genus Daejeonella. The sequence goes on along the minus strand of CANKAT010000023.1, from coordinate 36,413 downwards.
GGTCTGAGGTATGAAGTATGAGGTATGAGGTCTGATAACTTATTACTTACAACTTATTACTTATAACTTAGAACTTAGAACTCAATTCAATTTCTGATACGTTCGCAACCATAAATCTGGCATTTCGCCAGCATTTGCCAGCTGATAATCTTCATAGCTGCAGGGTACCAGATGATGCCTTGCATTCCTAGATGATCCTGTAGGATAAGGAACCTGCATCCACCAACGGTCAGATTTCTTACTCTTTATAAATACAAGCTCATGCGAGCCATCTTTCAGGCTAGTACGGAAAGTAATATATCGCGATTTTGGAAGCATCGGAAATTCTTTTTTCCGGTTATAAAATCCATCGATAAAATACCATATCATCTGAGAAAGCAGCATAGCCGTTTGCCCCTTGGGGTCATGTTCAGGATTGTATTCATAAAATCCGATAGACGACAATTTATCATTTATTCCTGCATAACGTGCAATCTGACAGGCATCCTCCCCATAAAAACCATTGGGACTTGCATTACCATTTCCAGCTGCATCTGAAGATCTGATCGCTGAAATATCAAAGCTGATCATATTCGCATTGCGGATAATTGGCTCTGCTGTACTCACACTATTTGTAAAATCACCCAGGCGGTGAACGTCAAAGTAAAATTTATCCATCACCTTCAGACTTTCCTGATTAACAAAGAAGGTTTGATAACCGATATTGCTAAAGTTAAACAGGAAGTTAGGCTGGTGTAGAAATATTTTATTGAGGTAGGATGCTGAGTTGGTCTCAATCGTATCGTCCGAATTTTCATCCAGATCAAAATGGGAATCAACAACCAAGAGATCTACTTTTTGCTCCAGTTCCTCATAAGCCATGAATTGCGGATAGGTAAGGTCTTGACCTCCACCAATAATAATTGGCAGAATATTTTTGCTGATCAGTTCGGCAACCACTAGCTTCAATGCTACATAGGTATCTGAAACCTGATTTCCCGCCTTTATATTTCCAAGGTCAACAATGCGAGTAACATAATTACCTTCATTCAGCTCATAAAATTTTCTTCTGAACAAATCTGGAGCTTTAGCTGTTCCCTTATTATTTATCGAATTACGATCTTCAAGAACTCCAATTAGGGCCACATCAAATTGATTATCATCCAGATCTGGAAAATCAGTTTGGTAAACAACAATTTTTGAGCCTAGATGACTGGTATAAAAACCATCTTCAGGAGTCAGGCTATTCAAATCAACAGGACTTAGAAAATCGGATAATGACATAATTTATTTTGCACCTGTTAATTGATAAATACAATGATCTTCAACTCCCCAATTTAAAGATGTTTTGGGAAAACTGAAGATTATTAGTTTTTGAGTATTCTCAAAGCAAATATCAGTTTATTCAGTTACTTTTGAAAGCATTTAAAAAAATTCATCCGGATGATTTTAGTTACCGGTGCTACCGGGTTTTTAGGCTCAGAATTAATCAGACAATTGCTTCTCAAAGGTGAACAAGTCAGGGCAATCATGCGTGATAAATCCGTAATACCGGCATTGCTCAAAAACGAAAAAAAAATTGAATGGTTTAAAGCCGATATCCTAGATTATTTTGCGCTGAACGATGCCATGGAAGGTATCAGTAAGGTATATCATTGTGCTGCATTTATATCTTTTGACCCTGCCGATAAGAAAAAAATGAACAAGATAAATGTGGAGGGCACAGTAAATCTGCTCAATGCTTCTATTGAAAAAAATATTTCCCGCTTCTTACATGTTAGTTCGGTTGCAGCATTGGGCGAAAATAATAAAGACGAATTCATCACCGAAAAAGATCAATGGGAATATTCTACAGACCGCAGCGCCTATTCGATCTCAAAATATGAGAGTGAAATGGAGGTTTTCAGAGCCACTGCCGAAGGTTTGAATACCATAATCGTGAATCCATCGATCATTATTGGTAAAAATGCTGGCAAACAAGGTAGCGGTGCCTTATTTGAAACCATTAAAAAAGGCTTGAAATACTATCCGGGAGGAAGTTTTGGCTATGTTCATGTTGAAGATGTCGCAAAAGCCATGATCTTATTAATGGATTCAGATATTTCTGATGAACGCTTCATAATTAATGCCGAGAACTGGAGCTATCGCGATTTTTTTACTGAAATTGCCTTGAATTTTAAGAAAGTTCCGCCAGAAATTGCCCTAAAACCCTGGATGATGCAATTAGCCTATATTGGGACACGAATTATTGCTGCCTTTACAGGCAAAAAATTCAACCTGACAAAAGATACAGCAAACAGTGCCTTTAAAAAACGAAAGTATTCTAATAATAAAATTAAAAAGACCTTAAATTTGGAATTTAAATCCATTAAAGATTCTATCGGCGAGATTTGCCGAGATTTTCAATAATAATATTCAAAACAACGATCCATTGAAGCAGTTTTACATCATAGATTTCGACAGTACATTTACTCAAGTGGAGGCGCTTGATGAATTAGCCCGTATCTCATTACAAAGCCATCCCGACAGGGAAATGATCTACCAAAAAATTGAAGATCTGACCAATTTAGCGATGGAGGGTAAAATGTCTTTCCGTGAAAGCCTGACTGGGAGGGTACGACTTTTAGAAGCAAACCGCGACCATTTAAAGCAATTGATTTCAGTACTTAAAAAGAAAGTGTCTTCTTCCTTCTCCAGAAATAAAACATTCTTCAAGAAACATTCAGCATCCGCCCTAATCGTATCTGGTGGATTTAAAGAATTTATTATTCCAGTTGTTCTTCCCTATCATATCCTGAAAGAAAATATTTACGCCAATACCTTTATTTTCGATGATCAAGATAGAATCATCGGTTATGATGAAAAAAACCCGCTTTCAAATGAAGGAGGAAAAGTAACCTTGTTGAAAGAGCTAAATCTTAAAGGCGATATTTATGGTATAGGCGACGGGCATTCAGATTTCCAGCTTAAGGAATTTGGGATGATCAAGAAATTTTACGCCTTTACCGAAAATATTGAACGTAAAACTGTTGCTGAAAAGGCTGATCATGTTACACCAAGTTTTGATGAATTTTTATACGTCAATAACCTTCCAAGAGCTATTTCTTATCCCAAAAACAGAATTCTTTGCTTGGTGATCGGAGATGTTCCTGAACTGGCTATCCAAGCATTAAAAAAAGATGGTTTTTCTATCCGTCATAAGTCAAGTTTTGAAGAAAAATATGTAGCCGATGTAGGAATGATGTTACTAGCCAATGGCGAAATACTGGACCGTGAAAAACTGGAACGCGCGGTAAAATTAAAGACCATCGGTTATCTGGGTAAAAGTGAATCGAAGCTTTCGCACGGACTGTGTACTGATATGGGTATTGTAATTTTTGACGACCCGAAGAACAGCCCTAGAAACCCCGAATTTATAGCCAAAAGGATGATTAATTTTATTAATCATGGTCATACCTTCGTGAGTGCAAATTTTCCGAATCTGCAGCTTCCACGTATTAAAGGAGCACATCGCTTGATACATATCCACAAAAATATGCCGGGCATTATGGCTCAAATCAACAAAGTATTCGCCGACCATCACATTAATATTGTAGGACAGTACCTAATGACCAACCCAAGCATTGGTTATGTAATTACCGATGTGAGTGATGAATATGATAAAAAAGTATTGAAAGCCTTGAAACAGATCAATCATACTATTAAGTTCAGGATTCTTTATTAAGCTGAAAGGAGAAAGCTGAAAGCTAAAAGCTAAAAGCGGAAAGCTAAAAGGGGAAAGCTGAAAGGAGAAAGCCGAAAGCTAAAAAAAGGAGGTTTCAATACTGTTTTCGAACAAAAATCATTAAATTGCGCAAATATTCTAAACAATACCAAGGTGTCTGATAAACTTAATATCTCTATAACTAAAACTGCGAAATCACGCTTAGCTGAAACCGATTTCGATAATTTGCCCTTTGGAAAAACTTTTTCCGATCATATGTTCATGGCAGATTACAGCGATGGCGAATGGAAAAACTTCCAGATCCTTCCCTTCGGAGAGATCGGTATTAATCCGGCGATATCAGCACTTCATTACGGTCAAACATTTTTTGAAGGCATTAAAGCCTACAAACATGCCAATGGCAAGGTTTCAATCTTCCGTCCGGATAAAAACGCGGAACGTTTTAACCTTTCTGCGCGACGTTTGTGTATGCCTGAGCTACCTATACAAACATTTTTACAAAGTATTGCTACATTGGTAGACATTGACAGAGACTGGGTTCCGGGAAAAGAAAATCATTCCTTGTATATCAGGCCATTCATGTTTGCCACTGATCCATTCCTTGGAGTTACTCCATCAACTAGTTATAAATACATGGTTTTAACCGGACCAGTAGGCCCTTATTTTTCGAAGAACCTAAAAGTTAAAATTGAGACCCATTATTCAAGAGCCTGCGATGGAGGTTTTGGTTTTGCAAAAGCTGCTGGAAATTATGGTGGCTCGATGCTACCCAATTTAAAAGCTACCCAGGAAGGATTTGACCAGTTAATTTGGACTGATTCACGTGAACATGCATACATTGAAGAGCTAGGAGCTGCTAATGTGATGTTCCTGATGGATGGGACATTAATTACTCCTTCAACAAGGGATACGATTCTGAAAGGCGTAACCCGTGATACTGTTCTTACATTGGCCAGAAATTGGAATTTAAACATTGAAGAACGCAGAATTTCTGTGGATGAAATCATCACCGGAATTAAAGAAGGTCGCATTTCTGATGCCTTTGGTGTAGGAACTGCTGCAACCATTGCACACATTGCTGAAATTGGACATAATGGAGCGCTTTATACCCTTCCGGATCCTGCACAGCGTGTATTTTCAAACAAGGTTTTGAATACGCTAAATAACTTACGCTATGGTAGATCAGTAGATGAATTTGGATGGAATTATATGGTAGGACAATAAAGAATATTAATTTGATTATCATAAAGCTGCTAAAATTATGCAGCTTTTTTTGTTTAAAAAAACTATTAATGGAGCTTGATTTGCCGAATTTTCGGCATTCAAATAATCTCAGAGTCAATCATGTATAAGAAATGAATTAACGTAATAATTGCCTCAATTTCTATTACTCCTACGTGCATCTCTTTTCCTCAACCTATTGTCTCTACGTCCATCTCTGGCGATACGTTCGTTTTCCATTTTCCGCAATCTGACTTTGATCTCCTTCTGTGTAGCAGAATCAAAACCAATGGTCTCGAGTAAAGCTCCAGCAAAGCCTTTGAATATCATATTAAAAAAGGAAGAATGTTGTGGACGGTTAAATAGAAAATTAGACGACCTTACAGATGCCCCCGGAGATGGATTATCATCTTTTATGATTAGGATATTTGCAAAGATCGAAGCAATTCCTTTTCTTTTCAGCCTGATTGTATTACCACTCATTTTAAGCAGGGCTATCTTAAGATCCTGATAAAAACAAGTCAGTTTACCCCTTACACCTTTTAAACTGCCGGTTCCATTGAATATTATTTTATCAATAAACCCAGATTTGATCTCAATTAGAGACAGAGGCCTAATCGCAGAGTTAAGTATGTCTGCATCAAAATTACCGAATCGGCCACCGAATGCAAATGCTCCACCAGGATCATTCAGATTAAATTTCATAGTTACATCTAGTCTGCCCCGATCCATGAGGAGTGAAGTAAGCTTCACATCACTGTATTTGTTTTTGATGAGCCTAATCGAATCGTTCGTTACATTAGTTATGGTTCCATTTATTTGGCTGAAAGTAACTTTTCCTTTGCGAAGAGAACCCGGATTATACTCCGAATAATCTACTCTGGAATTATGCAATAAAACTGAATCTACTGTGGTATTCAATTTAAAACGCTGCAAAGCTATCTGAGGAAAATTCATTCCCTTGTTCCTTATCGAATCAGGAATCTGTCTGTTTAAAAAAATGGACAAATTAGCCTTATTTAAAATCAATGCAGAAGCAGAAATTCGTCGGTCTGTATTTAGAAGTTCATAATCAACCTTATTGAGCTGCAATTCTTGAATATTCATGGCGTAACGGGGTTTAAGAAATTTAAATCTTCGTGAAAACTCCATTTCCCCAAAACGCGGAACTACCCGAATGCCATTCATTCGAACATAAGCGCCAGCAGTTGAAGCTCTAAATTCCTTAATTTGAACACTGTAATTTTTGTCAAATGTGATCGTATTGTATCCCATAAATTCTGCATATATATCACGAGTATAATACAGACGCGACTTATCAAATTGGGATGCAGAATCGATAAGAAGATCACTAATCTTAATGTAGAGGCTCTTTAGGGCCGTTACATTACTTCCGTTCAAGCTATGATCAATGTATTTAAAGTCGGCATTTTTGAAAATAATATCACCAATCTTAACCGACTTCAAATAAGGAGCCAATCGCTGGTAGGCGGTACGCTTATTTTCTTTCAAAGTGTCGTTATTATTCTTTAAATCAGTAAAATTAAGCTCCAAACTAGGATGGTCGATCTCTATTGTTCCCATTTCCAGATCCCTGTCAAAATAAACCTTCCAGGGCTGGATTCTTTTCAGGATAAGTTCAGCAACAGCAACTGTGTACAAATGCCTGGGAGCAATACTGTCTCTTTTCATTGCCTTGTATACCAAGGTATCCGGAGTAAAACGGATATTTAGAATATTCATTCTCCCTGTAACAAAATTGATCCTCACATTGTCGAAATCAATACGATACAAACCATCAGTAGATTTATGAATGGCTTCCTTAATTCTTTCGGTAATAATAGGTTTCCAATAATAATTTAGATATAAGGCCATACCTGAAATCAATACGATCAGAGTCAAAAATCCAATCAGGACCCATTTACGGATAATGGCATACCTATTTATTTCAGTCATATAACTGTCTAAAATTTAAACTTATACAATTAAAACCAATAAATACCTGTGGGATATGTCAGCGCAAAATAAAAATATTGGAATTAAGATAAAAAAGTGTGCCTGACAAATTGTCATTCAATAGAAATTTACGTATTTTTGTAAGCTAATTAAAATTCAAATGTCTGACCGCCCATTAAACTTAAAAGATTCATCAGAGATTGCCTTGCACGATGAATCCCGTCAGGGTGAAGCCTTAATAATTGAAAGGCCAAAACAATATACCGGACGCAAACTCTATATCGAGAGTTACGGTTGTGCAATGAATTTTGCTGACAGTGAGATCGTTGCCTCTTTGATGCTGGATATGGGTTTCGAAACAACTGCTCAGTATAAAGAGGCAGATGTAATATTTATCAATACCTGTTCGATACGTGATAATGCTGAGCAAAGAGTAAGAAATAGGCTACGTGAGTTCAGCGCGGCAAAAAAGAAACGTCCCGGAATGACAATCGGTGTACTGGGATGTATGGCTGAGCGCTTGAAATCTAAATTTTTAGAAGAGGAAAAGCTAGTTGATATCGTTATCGGGCCAGACTCTTACCGCGATCTGCCCAATTTACTCTCACAAGCCGACGAAGGAATTCGTGCTGTAAATGTTCTTCTATCCCGTGAAGAAACCTATGCGGATATTAGTCCGGTTCGCTTAAACAGCAATGGTATCTCTGCTTTTGTTTCCATCATGCGTGGATGCGATAATATGTGCTCATTCTGCGTAGTTCCATTTACTAGAGGAAGAGAACGAAGCAGAGATCCGGAATCAATTGTCAGAGAAGCCAAAGAATTATTTGAAGAGGGATATCGCGAAGTAACCCTTCTGGGCCAGAATGTGGATTCATATAAATGGGAAGACAGGCTAAATTTCGCAGGTCTGTTAGCGCTTGTTGCTCAGATTGATCCGCTATTGCGTGTTCGTTTTTCTACGTCTCATCCAAAAGATATCACCAATGAGGTATTACATACAATAAATAAGTATGATAATATCTGTAATCATATCCATCTGCCAGTACAATCAGGGAATTCGCGTGTACTTGAACTGATGAACCGCACCTATACACGGGAATGGTATCTTGAACGGATCGATACCATCAGGCGTCTGATCCCTGAATGCTCTATTTCAACGGATATGATCATTGGTTTTTGTACTGAAACAGAACAAGAACATCAGGATACGTTAAGTTTGATGGATTATGTAAAATTTGATTTTGCATACATGTACACCTATTCGGAACGTCCGGGTACGCTTGCAGCCAAACGTTTTGAAGATGATATACCTGAGGATGTTAAAACACGACGTTTTAATGAGATCCTGAAAATGCAGCAGGCCAGTTCATTACATCGGCTGGAGCAGCACATTGGTAAAACACATCGCGTACTGATCGATGGCTTTTCGAAAAAATCTGATCAGGATTTTTCAGGGAAAACTGAACATAACATCACCGTTGTTTTCCCAATCAATGAAAACAATAAGCGCGGCGATTACGTTAATGTGGCGATAGTTCGTTGCACTCCGGCCACTCTTATTGGTCAAATTATTAATTAATAAAATAAATATTCAAATGATGTTAGACCATCATTTGAATATAGAAGGAATAGAATATGGATGTTCAGGATATAAAAAATCGATTTGGAATAATTGGGAATTCACCTTTACTAAACAGGGCTATTGATATTGCCAGACAAGTAGCACCAACTGATATTTCGGTGCTGATCACGGGCGAAAGTGGAAGTGGTAAAGAGGTATTTTCTCATATTATTCATTCATTAAGTGCACGTAAACATGGTCCGTTTATCGCGGTAAACTGTGGAGCGATACCAGAAGGAACGATTGATTCAGAATTATTCGGTCATGAAAAAGGATCATTTACCGGCGCCCATGATGCACGAAAGGGATATTTTGAAGTGGTAGATGGGGGTACAATATTTTTAGACGAAGTTGCAGAATTACCAATAGGTACACAGGCCCGTTTGTTACGGGTATTAGAAACCGGAGAATATATTCGAGTGGGTTCTTCTAAAGTACAGAAAACAAATGTACGGGTGATAGCAGCTACAAATAAGGATGTTTTTGATGCGGTAAGTGCCGGCAAATTCAGGGAAGATCTTTACTATCGCTTAAACACTGTTCCATTGAAAATACCAGCGTTGAGAGAGCGCAAGGAGGATATCAATTTATTGTTCAGGAAGTTTGTTGCCGATTTCACAGACAAATACAGAAGCCCAACAGTACAACTAGATCAAAGCGCTCAGCAGATTTTAATGCATTATAACTGGCCAGGAAATGTTCGTCAGCTAAAAAATATTGCGGAGCAAATTGCCGTACTTGAGAAGGAAAGAAATTTAACAGCAGAGCACTTGCAAAATTACATTCCTAAAGAGGCTGGAAACACTCTTCCGATGCGAATTCAGAACCAGAATAAAGATGATTTTTCGGAACGCGATATCCTCTACAAGGTTCTTTTCGATATGAAAAAGGACATGACGGATCTTAAAAAACTAGTTGCAGAAATTATACAAAACGGGGGAAATACTTCAAGTATACAATCTAACCAAAATGTGATCAATCAGCTTTACCGTGATATTGAAATTCCAGGAGATAGTACCATTCAATCAGATCCGCATCAATTGGTAATTCATCAGCCCAATAATGATAAGTCATACGATATGATGCATGAAGCTGAAGAAGTGGAAGAGTCATTATCATTGATAGATAAAGAATCTGACCTAATTAAGAAAGCCCTGAAAAAACATAAGGGGAAAAGGAAACTGGCAGCACAGGAACTTGGAATATCTGAGCGTACCCTGTATCGTAAAATAAAAGAATTGGAATTATAAGCTCATCTTTATTATGCATAAGTTTTTTTTAAATATTAAGTGTTTTATTGTTCTGTCGAGCATCCTGATTTTTCAGTCGTGTGGAACTTATTCATTTTCAGGCGCTTCAATTCCTGCAGAAATGAAAACAATCTCCGTGCAGTTTTTCGAGAATAACTCTGCTCTGGTGGTTCCTTATTTAAGTCAGCAATTCACTGAAGCATTAAAAGAAAGGATTCGTAATCAATCCAGACTGAGTATTGTAAGAGTTGAAGGAGATGCTAATTTAGAGGGTAGGATTACCGATTATACCATCAGGCCGGTAGCTATTCAGGGTAATGATCGTGCAGGATTAAACAGGGTTACAGTAACAGTCAGCGTAAAATATACGAATAGCCTGAATCCAGAACTGAATTTTGAACAAAGTTTTCAGGCGTTTCAGGAATTCAGTCTTAACCAAGGACCGATACAAACGCAAGAACAAAAATTATTAACATTGATCAACCGTCAGCTAACTGAGAATATTTTTAACAAGGCTTTTGCCAATTGGTAAAAAATATTTAGCTTTCAAAAAATGAGCAAAAGTGGAAGAGGTAAATAACCAGAATTTTGACATCAAATTATTTTCAGAATATATTGCAGATCCATCGGCAACAAGCTTCGCTGAACCTGGAGAATTACTATCTGCACTTGAAAAATTTCCATATTGCCAGCTGCTACATATTATCTATTCACGCGCTACAGCTGCTCAAGATCTGTCAGAAAATACAGCCCATTTTGCAAGAACGGCCTTGCTGATTCCTAACAGAACGGTTTTATACACAGCACTTAACACCCCTGAAAAATTAAAAAGTAAACCTCCAATACCTACAGATATTAAAGGAATCGAGGACACTGATACACTTATTGATGAACAAGAATTTGAAGTACTTTCATTAACAGAACAAATCCAGCCACAGGATGAAAGCCAAGTTGAAGAACGTATTGCTGAAGAGTTCAACAGTGAAGAGAGTATTCAGGAAGAAAGCAATACTAATTCTGTTCAGTTAATTGATGAACAAGAAATCAATGCAGAGATTCAGCAAGTAGGCATAACCGAAGTACAAACCATACCAACAAATCAGGAAGCAGAAATACAGGCGGAGCCAGAAGCTGAAGCCAAAACTGAAGTAATCGAAATCGTTGCCCCAGTATATGTACCGGTTTCAGAATCTCTAATAAAGTCTGCCAAAGTCAAGGAATCAGATCAAAATGTATCAAAATACGATGATGATAAAATGCCATATTCATTTTTATGGTGGCTTAACAAAACAAGAAACGAACATTCCGATACCTACCAGCCATTTGTAGAATTCAAACTGGATACTACGCAGACCATAAAAAGAAATTCAGTTGATCAGTTAAGCAGTCAAATCATTGAAAATATATTCCATTTGCAATCACCTCTTGAGGATATAGCAAATGCGCCAAAAACTGTCCCTTTTCAGGTTCGGCGCAAAGAAGATTCAATCCTGGATAAGTTCATTAAAGAAGAGCCCCAGATCAAACCACCAAATTCACAGAAATTAGATACCGAGAATAAGGCGCGTAAAAGTGCAGAGGATCCAAATGACCTGGTTTCAGAAACATTGGCTCAGATCTACACCGATCAAATGTTATTTCAAAAAGCGATCGATACCTACAAAAAATTAAGTTTGAAATTTCCAGAAAAAAGCACGTACTTTGCCGACCAAATTCTTGAATTAGAAAAGAAAGTAAATTAATACATATGTTATATACAATTATTATTCTGGCTATCATTGTTTGTTTTCTGCTAGTAGTGATCATTTTGATCCAAAACCCTAAAGGAGGCGGCCTATCATCAGGTTTTGCAGGTTCCAACAACATCATGGGAGTTCAGAGAACAGGTGATTTTCTTGAAAAGGGAACATGGGTTCTTGCGGTAACATTGATGATTTTAGCATTGATGGTTAATGTTGTTGTACCTCGCGGAGGAGTTGTTGATCAAGAAAAAAATGAAATTCAAAATCAGATCAATAAACCTGCTACACCGGTTGCTGCGCCATCAAATCTTTCACTTCCAATAGACACCACAAAAAAATAACAAGAAATCAATAGTAAAGGTCACCTGATTGCGGGTGACCTTTTTTTTTGGGAACAGGCTGACATTCAACTGACAGCTTGACACCGAAACGGATTGGATAAAGCAATTCAAGGTTTCTATTAATGAAAATTTGACAAGAATATTGACCAGAGGTCATTTGGCATAATTAGTGACTTCAATAAGGAAGAAAAATTTAATTAATTAAATACATAACAACACTATGGCATTAAATATCAAACCTAGCGCAGACCGGGTAGTTATAGAAGCTGCTCCAGCTGAAGAAAAAACAGCCTCAGGGCTTTATATCCCTGATACTGCAAAAGAAAAACCTCAAAAAGGAACTGTTGTAGCCGTTGGTCCGGGTAAATATGCGGAACAAACAGGCAATTTGATCCCTATGGCTTATAAAGTAGGCGATGTGGTATTATACGGCAAGTATGCTGGCACTGAGATTACTCATGATGGTAAAGAATATCTTATCATGCGTGAATCTGATATTTTCGCAACATTATAAGGAAGAAGGAATTCGGAAATCAGACTTCAGACCTCTGACCTCTGACTCCAGACCTCTTAAGCAAAATCTAATAAATTGAAACCCAGGAGCCTGATCCAAACATCTGTTTTGAATTAGCTCCAGCATTTAAAATCTTTAAACATGTCAAAACAAGTTAAATACAACGTTGAAGCACGTGATGCTCTGAAAAGAGGCGTGGATATCCTTGCCAATGCAGTAAAAGTAACTCTTGGACCAAAAGGACGTAACGTAATTATTGATAAGAAATTCGGTTCACCAGCAATCACTAAAGATGGTGTTACTGTTGCCAAAGAAATTGAATTAAAAGACGCTCTTGAAAATATGGGTGCACAAATGGTTAAAGAAGTTGCATCAAAAACAGCTGATCAGGCTGGTGATGGTACTACTACTGCAACTGTTTTAGCTCAGGCGATTGTTACAGCAGGAATTAAAAACGTTGCTGCCGGTGCAAATCCAATGGATTTAAAGCGTGGAATCGACAAAGCAGTTACAGCTGTGGTTGCCAATCTTAAGAAACAATCTCAGTCTGTTGGTGAAGACAACAAAAAAATCAAACAAGTTGCTTCTATTTCAGCAAACAATGATGAAATAATTGGAACTCTGATTGCTGATGCAATGGCTAAAGTTGGTAAAGATGGTGTAATTACTGTTGAAGAAGCAAAAGGTACTGAAACTGAAATGAAAACAGTTGAAGGTATGCAATTTGACCGTGGTTACTTATCTCCATACTTTGTTACCAATGCTGATAAAATGGAAGTTGAGTTGGAAAACCCATATATTCTTATTTACGATAAGAAGATCTCTTCTATGAAAGAATTACTTCCGGTACTTGAAAAGCAAGTTCAAACTGGTAAACCATTACTAATCATCGCAGAAGATCTTGATGGTGAAGCCTTAGCAACACTTGTTGTTAATAAGATCCGCGGTTCACTGAAAGTTGCTGCTGTTAAAGCTCCTGGCTTTGGTGATCGTCGTAAAGCAATGCTTGAAGACATCGCTATCCTTACAGGTGGAACAGTTATCTCTGAAGAAAGAGGTTATAAATTAGAAAATGCAGATCTTACTTACTTAGGTCAGGCAGAAAAAGTAGTAGTTGATAAGGATAATACCATCGTAATTAACGGTGCAGGAAAATCTGCTGATATCAAAGCTCGTGTTAACCAGATCAAAGCACAGGTTGAAACTACAACCTCTGATTACGATAAGGAAAAACTACAAGAGCGTTTAGCGAAACTTTCTGGTGGTGTTGCTGTACTTTATGTTGGTGCTGCTACAGAAGTTGAAATGAAAGAGAAAAAAGACAGAGTTGATGATGCTTTACATGCAACCCGTGCTGCGGTTGAAGAAGGTATCGTTGCCGGTGGTGGTGTTGCATTTATTCGTGCTATCGAAGCATTAGCTAACCTTAAAGGCTCTAATGAAGATGAGAATACAGGTATTGCAATCATCAGACGTGCAATCGAAGAACCATTGCGTCAAATCTGTCAGAATGCAGGTATTGAAGGTTCTATCGTGGTTCAAAAGGTAAAAGAAGGTAAAGAAGACTTCGGTTACAATGCACGTACAGATGTTTATGAAAACCTAATCGGTGCTGGTGTTATTGACCCTACAAAGGTTGGTCGTATTGCATTAGAAAATGCAGCATCAATTGCATCTATGTTATTAACTACTGAAGTGGTTTTAGCTGATGAGCCTGAAGAGGACAAAGGTGGTGGCCATATGCCTCCAATGGGCGGCGGCGGCGGTATGGGTGGAATGATGTAATATCATTAACCCAATACATGACAAAGCCCCGGATTAATTTCGGGGCTTTGTTGTTTTAGCTGAGGAAGGAAGGCTGAGGTCTGAGGAAGGAGGTAGGAGGTATGAAGTAGGAAGTATGAAGTAGGAGGTATGAAGTCTGAAAAAAGTAGAAAAATCCAAATTAGCGCTGAATTGTCCTTTGTCTTTGTTCCTGGTTCCTGATTCTGTTATCTGTTGTCAGTTATCTGTTATCTGTTATCTGAGGTAGGAGGTAGGAAGTAGGAGGTAGGAAGTATGAAGTAGGAGGTATGAAGTATGAAGTATGAAAAAAGCAGAAAATTTCAAATTAGCGCTGAATTGTCCTTTGTCTTGGTTCCTGGTTCTTGATTCTGTTGTCTGTTGTCTGTTATCTGTTGTCTGAGGTAGGAGGTCTGAGGTCTGAAAAAAGCAGAAAATTTCAATTAGCTCTACACAGTCTTTGTTCTTGGCTCCTGGTTCTTTGTTCAGTTGTCTGAGGCAGGAGGTCTGAAGTATGAAAAAAGCAGAAAATTTCAAATTAGCTCTACACAGTCTTTGTTCTTTGTTCCTGGTTCCTGGTTCTTGATTCTGTTATCTGCATACTACTAGTCTCACTATCAAAGAATTTCCATTTCAAAAAGTTCAGCAATATGGATCTTTAATTTTTGCTTTACTTCATCCATATCCAGCTTGTATCTCAGTTCCTTTTCCATTGAGGTAACGTCTTTGTCATCGATTCCACAGGGAACAATATTTTTAAAATAAGACAGATCTGTATTAACATTAAATGCAAGTCCGTGCATAGTAACCCAGCGGCTGCACCTCACTCCCATTGCGCAAATCTTTCTAGCGCGCTCATTATCCGCATCAAGCCAAACGCCTGTATACCCTTCATACCTACCAGCTTTTATTCCATAATCGGCAAGTGTACGTATTACAGCCTCTTCTAGAGTACGTAGATACAGATGTATATCCGTAAAAAAATTATCAAGATCGAGAATTGGATATCCTACAAGTTGTCCAGGTCCATGATAGGTTATATCACCTCCCCGATTAATTTTATAATAAGAAGCATTTTTTTCTTTCAGCCCCGCCTCATCAAGTAGCAAATTTTCAGGCTTACCACTTTTACCGAGTGTAAAAACATGCGGGTGTTCAACAAAAATGAGATGATTTTTAACCGGATCAGTGGTATTATTATTTCTATTATGTGTTTTTGCCTGAACTGTCTCCGAAAAAACCTGCTCCTGCCTATCCCAAGCCTGCTGATAATCGAGCAAACCCCAATCCTGAAAAATCACCTTCTTATTCTTCATTATTATCGTCTGAAACAAACCCAATCATATATTCATCAAATTTCTCATAATGAACCTTGAACTCCTTATGAGTAGAACCAACATCTAGATTTGCTAAAAATGATCCATCGCCACTGTAATGGAATGGCTTTAGTTCAATATTCTCTACAAAGCTCACATTCTTTTTCCCATGAAGCTTATAAATAGCCTCCTTAGCGCACCAGCAAACATATAACTGTTCAATCCTATCTTGCTCCTGAATAAATTCTAGTTCCTTTGTGCTTAAAAACTTATTGGCAATACGTTCGATCTTGTCTTTAATCAATTCAATATCAATTCCTACCGCTTTGTTCTTACTCACCATGACTGCGGCATAATCATACGAATGACTGAGAGAGATATAATGAGGAAAATTACTGAGGTAGGGCTTGCCGCTTGAGTCAACTCTACAATCAATGTATTGGTCAGTATCCATCATTCTGCGAAGTAAGACACGCGTGCTCAGCCAATGCATATTTCTCTTACCATTAGACAGACTATCGAGATATGTTTTTTCATGCTCTTTTAACTGCAATTGAGCAAAAAGTTCATCTGCAGATTCTTCAATCTTCCAAATAGCGAAAGAGGTAAAGGGATCAATTTCTTTGTGATAAGCAAGAGCCATTTTTAAATTTAAAATACCTGTAAAACTATCTCAAATAAATCATAATTTAGTCCAAATCTTAAGCTTATTTATGATACTTTCTGATAAAATTATACTGGAAGAAATTGAAAAAGGGAATATTATCATTGAACCCTTCCAAAAAGATTGTTTAGGCACAAATTCGTATGATGTACATCTGGGCAAATATCTGGCAACGTACAGAAACAGGGTATTAGATTCGAAAGCACATAATGAAATTGATCATTTCGAAATACCAAAAGATGGTTTTGTACTTCAGCCAAACACACTTTATCTGGGAGTAACCCTAGAATACACGGAAACTCACAGACATGTGCCATTTCTGGAAGGAAAATCAAGTACCGGCCGTCTGGGAATTGACATTCATGCTACTGCAGGAAAGGGCGATGTAGGGTTTTGCAATACCTGGACTCTGGAAATTTCATGCGCCCAGCCTGTAAAGATTTATGCTGGAATGCCTATCGGTCAATTGATCTACTTTGTTGTTGAAGGAGATGTAGAAACCATGTACAATACCAAGGCAAATGCTAAATACAATAATAAAACTACCAAGCCTGTGGAAAGTATGATGTGGAAGAATGCATTCTAAGATCTAAGTACCAAATAATTCGTATATTATATAGATAAGCCTCAATTTTAAGTAAATTGAGGCTTATTACTTTAATTATCTGTCGATTCCTAAAACTGTTCATCATGTTTTACCCAGAAGCTCATATCTTTCGAAATTATCTTGCTAACTGTCTCTAAAGAAAATTATGAAAAAATACGTTATTCTACTATTTTTTGTCATCGCATCCATACTTGTACTGGGATTTGTCAGAGATGATGAACCCTTGAAAAAAATACTTCAGCAGATTGAAAAATATCGATTGCAGTACCCTCAAGAAAAAATTCACCTACATATGGATAAGCCATATTATGCAATCGGCGATAATATATGGTTCAAGGCCTATGTAGTAACTGCTGAAAAAAATGAGTTATCAGACCTAAGCAAAATTCTATATGTTGAACTAATCAATGATAAAGATTCTGTGAAGCAATCCATAGTATTGCCTTTAGAAATGGGGCTTGCCTGGGGTGATTTTTCACTTACTGACTCTTTAAAAGAGGGTAATTACAGGATTAGAGCCTATACTAACTGGATGCGGAATTTTGGTGAAGAATACTTTTTTGACAAAACATTTACTGTTGGTAATTCTATCGCTAATACCGTAATAACTCAGGCAGATTATACCTACAGTAAAGATGTAAAAGGCCAAAAAGTGATGGCGAGTTTAAACTATGCCGACATGGCCGGTAAACCTTTGATCAATAAGGAGGTCACTTATCAGGTGGTATTAGATTTCAGAACCATCCTGAAAGGAAATGGCATAACCGATTCCAAAGGTAATTTACTGATCAGCTTTGTCAATAATCAGCCTTTTATATTGAAATCAGGAAAGATTCTGACCACGATCCGCCTGGATGAGAAAATCAGTGCCAGCAAAAATTTTCCGGTTAAATCGACTTCAAACGAAACCGATGTGAAATTTTTTCCTGAAGGTGGCGACATGATCAATGGCATCAGTACACGGGTTGCCTTTAAAGCACTTGGATCTGATGGACTTGGAATTGCTGTAAGCGGATACATTTCCGACCAAAATAATGTCAGGATGAGCGAATTCCAATCGGAACATGCAGGCATGGGTTCTTTCAAAATAAAACCAATCGCATCAAACACCTATACCGCATATATCACCTTTAAGGATGGCTCAGAAAAAGCAATTCCGCTGCCAAAGGTTAAAACACAGGGATATGTATTAACTGCCGATAATTCAGATTCCAATGAACTGAAATTAAGAATTTCCACAACAGAACTGGATCAACCAGATTCAGAACTCACACTAGTAGCACAAACAAACGGACAAGTACAATTTGTATCCAAGAACAAGATGAATAGCCGAACTTTCAACGCGTCTATTCCCAAATCACGTTTCCCGACAGGAATTCTTCAGTTAACTCTATTTTCTCCTAAAAATGAGCCGGTTGCAGAGCGCCTAGTGTTCATCAATCATTCTGATTTTCTTAAAATAAATCTAAGTACTGATAAGACTGAGTTTCAGAAAAGAGAAAAAGTAAAGCTCATGCTGGATGTAAATGATCCTAAAGGTAACCCTACGCTTGGCAGTTTTTCAATTGCAATAGTTGATGAAACAAAAGTTCCAGTTGATGAGGCAAGTGAAACGAGTATTATTTCGAATCTACTGCTCAGTTCAGACCTGAAGGGTTTTATTGAACAAGCCAATTATTATTTCACTGATACGAGTCAAGCTAAGGTAAGACAGCTCGATAATCTATTATTAACACAAGGATGGCGTCGTTTTGAATGGAAAAATATTTTGTCAAATAACTATCCAACATTAGTATATAGACCGGAAAGCAGCATGCAGGTTAGCGGAAAAGTAACTTCACTCAATGGAAAACCTGTTATTGGTGGCAAGGTTACGCTATTTTCCTCTTCTGGAACGTCAATTTTGCTAGATACACTAACAGACCAGAATGGATTATTTCGATTTGACAATCTCTATTTCAATGATAGCACAAAATTCATAGTTCAGGCCCGAAATGAAAGGGATAAGAAAAATGTAGAAATATTTCTTGATAGAATCCCGGCTCAACTAGTAACAAAAAACAAGAATGAGGCCATGCTCGAGGTTAATGTAAATAAATCGATGTTTGCCTACCTTAAGAATAGCCGTGCTCAATATGATGATCTAAAAAGAAACGGGATGATTGTTAGGAATATCCTTCTAGATGAGGTTAAGGTAGTTGACACGAAAGTAGAAGCTAAAAACTCATCCAATTTAAATGGAGCAGGTAGAGCCGACGCAATAATTAAAGCTGAACAGCTTCGAAATTGCTTTGATATTGCCCAGTGTATTCAGGGCAGAGTGGCAGGAGTTATGGTGATGAATGGTATAGTTTACTCTATGAGAAGTATGTATTCTTTCTCTGGCCCGATTCCAATGCAATTGGTTCTTGATGGCACCTTTTTGGAGCCAGAATTTCTTTCGTCCATCAATCCAAACGATGTAGAGACTATTGAAATATTGAAAAGTGGTGCAAATACCGCTGTTTATGGAAGCCGGGGAGGCGGCGGTGTACTTATAATAACCACCAAACGAGGAGACAATAATAGAGCTTATAAAAATTACGCTCCAGGAATTGCAGGCTATAATCCGAGAGGTTATTACAAAGGGCGTGAGTTCTACTCACCCAACTATGATGATCCGGAAATTAATTCAAAAATTGCCGACCTCCGGACCACCATTTACTGGAATCCGAATGTGATCAGCGACTCAACCGGAAAAGCAAGTGTGGAGTTCTTTAATTCGGATGGTACGGGAAATTACAAAGCCATTGTTGAGGGAATTAATGTGAATGGAACAATAGGGCGACAAATATTCAGATACAGCGTTAAATAAATATGAATACAATTAAGGTTAATATTAAAGATAAAATTGCTGTTCTGTCAATGAACCGCGGTCGTTCAAATGCCATCAATGCAGAAATGGTTGCTGAACTTCATCAAATGGTCAGAAACATAGAAAATGACGATTCGATTGCGGGATTAATTTTGACAGGAAAGGATGGTTTTTTCTCTGCCGGTCTTGACCTTATTGAGCTTTACAATTACGATGAGGAAACAATTAAAAACTTCTGGATCGACTTTTTAGATCTGGTAACGACATTAGTTTCCTTCAAAAAACCAATGATAGCTGCTATCAGTGGGCATAGCCCTGCAGGTGGTTGCGTACTTGCCCTTTGCTGTGATTACAGAATAATGGCCGAAGGTAAATTCATCATCGGACTGAACGAAGTTCCGGTTGGAATTATCGTGCCGGAAAGCATTTTTCATTTGTATTCATTTTGGCTCGGTCAGCCAAATGCGTATCGCTTTTTGCTGGAAGGAAAACTGATGAACACCCAGCAAGCATTAAGCACCGGTTTAATTGATGAGGTAGTTAACCCAGAAAGTATTTTGCATGCTGCTGAACGTAAAATGCTTACTTACATTCAATTGGAACGTAATACCTGGCAGCAAAGCAAAATGAATATGCGTGAGGAATTATTAAAAAAGGTAAGTGCAGATCCAACAGAAATGCTAAGACCTATGCTTGCACAGTGGTGGTCGGCTTCTACCCGATCCATTCTTAAAACAATCATTCAAAATCTTCAACAAAAACCGGCCTGATATGTATAATGAACCCATGTTACGTGATGATGCCCTAAATGGTAAAACAATACTAGTTACAGGTGGAGGAACCGGTCTTGGAAGGGCTATGAGCACTTATTTTCTTAAGCTTGGGGCCAATGTGGTGATCACCAGCAGAAAGATGGATGTGCTTCTTAAAACTGCTGCAGAAATGGAACAGGAAGCGGCGGCAAGCAATAAAGGAGGAGCAAAAGTATTGGCGGTTCAATGTGATGTACGCAAACCGGAAGAGGTTGATGAGGTTCTAAGAAAAACATTGGAAATGTTTGGTCAGGTGCACGGGCTCTTAAACAATGCAGCAGGCAACTTTATTTCACCTACTGAACGTCTATCGGCCAATGCCTTTTCTACGATCATCGATATTGTATTAAAAGGAACTGCAAATTGTACCATGGCGGTAGGTAAACATTGGATTAAAGAAAAACAGCCAGGAACAATATTAAATATAGTGACCACCTATGCATTTACCGGTTCGGGATATGTAGTTCCATCAGCCTGCGCCAAAGGAGGTGTATTAGCCATGACCCGTTCGCTGGCAGCAGAATGGGGGAAATATGGAATCAGAAATAATGCCATTGCACCAGGTCCATTCCCAACAAAAGGAGCCTGGGATAGGTTACTCCCAGGAGACATGGCTAAAAAATTCGATTTCAAAAACCGGGTCCCACTGAAACGTGTTGGAGAACATCAAGAACTTGCTAATCTCGCTGCATTCATGATGTCTGATTTTTCGGGCTATATCAATGGTGAAGTAATCACCATTGATGGAGGAGAATGGCTACAGGGAGCAGGTCAGTTTAATGGTCTTGAGGCCATTACCCCCGAGATGTGGGATATGCTAGAAATGATGACCCGATCGGCTAAAGGAAGTTAGTCTTAATTAGTCTTATATGCAAAGACGTATAAATATTGAATCGGGAACTCCATGGGAAGACAAAGTTGGATATTGTAGAGCAGTACGTATTGGAAACATCATTGAAATTTCAGGAACCACCTCAGTTGATGGAGATTCTCTAATTGGAAAAGATGACCTGTATTCGCAGACGAAATTTATTATTCTTAAAATAGAAAAGGCCTTGCAGAATGCCGGCGCTGAATTAACTGATGTAGTTCGCACCCGCATGTATGTAACTGATATCAGTAAATGGGAGGAAGCTGCAAAAGCACATGCTGAATTTTTTGGTACTATAAAACCGGTCACTACCCTGGTTGAGGTTAGTAGCCTTATTGACCCGGATCTGCTTATTGAAATAGAAGCCTCTGCAGTGATTCAATAACATTCTCTAATTAAAATAATCATACCGTAATCGATATCCATTCTGTATTTTTGTAAGATGGGAACACAGGTACAGGAAGAAACACTAACGCTCGAAGAAGTTTTAGCAGCGTTAAAAGTTAACCATCGTTTGATCCTCTGGAATGACGATACGAACACCTTTGAACATGTGATTAACTGCCTAATGAAATATCTTGATTATAGTGAGAAACAAGCTGAGCGCATTGCATGGACCGTGCATAATGATGGCAAATGCACAGTTCTAGAAGGTTCTTTCACAGAAGTAGAAGTTTATCGTAAAATCTTACAGCAGGAAGGCCTTAGTGTTACTGTTGACTAGATCTAAAAAACCTATTTACGGTTCTTATCTAGCAATTGAACGAGACCCTCATCATTGAGGGTATAAACATCCTCACCAGCACTAATATAAACCATAAACTGCCGGCTTGTAGCTTCCATCCAGAGCTTATTTTCTTTCCCATCAATCGTAAATGTAAGATTGTTAATGCCGAGTTTACTCAGGCTAGACGCGTAAGAATTATTTTTTTGAAAATAGTCTTTCTGAAGATAATAGGCATACCACAGATGTTTCTTTTGCTCCTCGCTATATGGAATTGAAAAAGGAGTTTCAGACAATCCGGCATCTTTTTTACTGAAAAAAAGATAGGCCCAGCGCTCTGGAAAATGCATATTGATCACTCCCTGTGGAGACCATACCCAGTTATGCTCTGGAAGATTTTTGCCATTGGTATCTTTCTTCTTCACATATTTTCCGTCTTTTACTTCGGTATCCCATTCAACTCTTGAAAAATTAATACGCCAGAAATCACCATCAAGGGGAATTTTAGGGCTATTTCCAATCGTTAAAGCCGAGAATGGAATAAATATCTCTGTGGTCCAGCCCTTATCACTATCAGAAGCATCATTAAGCGTCCCTTGTATATCTACTGCCCACTTCATTCCTGGCGCATTATACACAATCATTGCTCCACTACCATTGCGATAAGGCTTTGGCATGAATAAATCAAACATGGTATTTAGTGCATTGACTTCAAACTCATAATACCGATGGGTATCATTATCAGGGTCTATAAAAATTTCAAAATCATTATCATAAAATACGATATCGTCATAATTTTTCAGATAAGCCCAAACATGCGGATCCAGTAATTCTGCTGCAATGTAAAGCCCCTTATCATCCCAGGTCATTTTAGCACGGGTATTCCATCTTGGCGCCACCCTTTTATCTCCCTCAATATCCTTAAAGTGTTCTGTCCAGGGCACATTCTGCCAAACGGCATCATTTAATTTCCCATCAACAACAGGAGCTGCAGGGTTAAAAACAACAGTATACTGCCTTGGAGTAGACAAAAGATCCTCTTTATTAGAAAATTTTGATTGCGAAAAACCCAAAAAATTATTGACGAATAAAAAGAAACACAGAAAAGATAAATTCTGAATGTTTACTTGACATTTTGAGTTGAGTAACATGGCTTATACTAATAATTAGAGATGGAAAATAAGAAGAATTATTGAAAAAGTATGGAAACGAAACTATCATTACCAAGTAAAAAGAATTGTACCGTCTATATTGCTATTTCTCTTTTTGGAGCTTTTTAATATCTTCGTTTTCATAACCAATTACTAACTAAGCAATAATTTCATGAAAAAAAATTTAATTCTATTTGCCTGTTGCCTTATACTTTCAGAAAACCTCATTTATGCACAAAGTAAAGATCCTATTGTACAGGGAATTATAAAAGAAGCAAGTGAAAACTCACAATTAAAAAAACTTGCTCAGGAGCTAACTGATGGCATTGGTCCAAGGCTTGTTGGAACACCACAAATGAAGCAGGCTCATGATTGGGCGGTTTCAAAATACCAAAGTTGGGGCATAGCTGCAAAGAATGAACAATGGGGTGAATGGCGTGGATGGGAACGAGGAATTACCCATATCGACCTAGTCCATCCAAGGGTAGAATCTTTAGAGGGCATGCAGTTGGCCTGGAGCCCATCAACGTCTGGTAAAGCAGTTACAGCTGAAACAATTATACTGGCAGATGTTGCCGATTCAATTGCTTTTCAAAACTGGCTTCCAGCTGTAAAGGGAAAGTTTGTGATGATATCTATGCAGCAGCCAACAGGCAGAGATGATAAAAACTGGGAAGAATTTGCAACCAAAGAATCATTTGAAAAGATGAAAACTGAACGTTCAAAGGCAAGCGCAGACTGGAGAAACCGGATGAACAAAACCGGATTAAATTCAAAAAATCTTGCATTGGCTCTTGAAAAAGCAGGTGCAGTGGGCATCATTGCCTCCAATTGGTCGGCAGGTTTTGGTGTCAATAAAATATTTAGTGCACAAAGCACAAAGGTACCAACCGTAGATATATCATTAGAAGATTATGGAATGTTGTACCGTTTAACTGAAACAGGAATAAAACCAAAGATCAGTATACGTGCAGATTCAAAAGACCTGGGCATGGTACCTACATTCAATACAATAGCCGAGATCAAAGGAACTGAAAAACCAGAAGAATATGTAATTCTTTCAGCCCACTTTGATTCATGGGATGGCGGAACAGGAGCAACAGATAATGCAACTGGAACGATCACTATGCTTGAAGCGATGAGGATATTGAAAAAGATGTATCCTAATCCAAAAAGAACGATCCTTGTTGGTCATTGGGGCAGTGAAGAGCAGGGCTTAAATGGTTCAAGAGCATTTATTGCTGATCATCCGGAGATCGTAAAAAATATTCAGGCTGTATTCAATCAGGATAATGGAACCGGCAGGGTGGTTGATCTTTCAGGACAAGGATTTTTACATGCCTATGATTACCTGAACAGATGGCTTAATCCGGTACCTAGCAACATTCGCTCAGAGATCAAAAGCACTTTCCCTGGAACTCCAGGTGGTGGTGGATCTGACTATGCCTCCTTTGTTGCTGCAGGTGCTCCAGCCTTCTCTTTAAGCTCATTAAGCTGGGCTTATGGAACTTATACTTGGCATACCAACCGCGATACCTATGATAAAATTGTATTTGATGATGTACAGAATAATGCCATTCTAACTGCAATATTAGCCTATATGGCCAGTGAAGATCCGGCAAAATCATCAAACGAAAAAAGTATTTTACCGATCAACTCACGTACTGGTCAACCGATGAGCTGGCCAGCTGTACGCCAGCCAACCCGTAAAGGTGGTGTGAACTAGTTTTTTAGGTAACAGGGTTCATCACCCTGAGGTCCCGGGTTCAAATCCCGGTCTCGCTACAAAGCCTTCCCAATTTTCTCGGGAAGGCTTTTTTAATGCGCAGCTGCGAAACAAGCTCGCTTGATTGAGCGGATGAGCGTTAAAAAAGACAAACGATTCGCATCGCGAATTGTTTGAAAGGCTTTGGGTAAATCAAACTTGTTGGGATGACGGCGTTTGAAACGAAGCTGGCAATCCCGGTCTCGCTACAAAGCCTGTCACGAAAGTGAGAAGCTTTTTAATATTAATTGGTTTTGTAGAATACGGTCTTCCAGGAACGCTCGCCACCCCATATATTGGATTTCGCAATGGATTGAACAGTAATAGACTTGCCATCATGACTCAACTTCCAAACCTCTGTTACATTAGTAAATGCTTTTTTCATCACATTTACATGGTAAGGAGTAGCAGTCATAAAGTATACAATTGATTTAATTGTCATAGTTTTTCCGTCAGCTGATAACTTTACAGTTGACTTCTTTTCGTTTCCTTGGCCATGATTTATTCGGCTTTCTTTACCGTCTATGATCAGCTTCTCTCGGCTCTTATTAGTGTTTGGATTCGATTTTGGATTTTCTATAGTTAGAAAATTTTGATCCTCTACTATTTTCATTGTTTTTGAATTCATACGATCACCATCCATATAGGAGCAAAAAATATTTCCGCCTATACTTATTGGCTCTTTAGATTTCCATTCACCAGAAAACTTAGTTCGAAAAGTGATATTTTTTTGTTGTGCTTCTACAGTAAAATAGAATACTACTGTTAACAAAATAATCACACTAGGAAAAAAGTACGTTTTATTTCTCATAAATTTTTTTATAAATCCTTTACGGATTATCTAAAGGTATAACATTGCCTTTAATTACTTTTCATTCTATAAAACTATGTGTGAGGAAAACACACACACACCCTCAAATCGGGTCAAATCGATTTATTTCGGTTTTGTAAAAACATAACGCTTTACAAATCAACGCCTTCATTTTCTCAAAAAATCTTCATAACCCTGAGTTCCCGGGCCTGCCTGCGGCAGGCTCAAATCCCGGTCTCGCTATATGAAAATCAAGGACTCACGTTAAATCGTTGGTCAATTGATATTTTTGCGTGAGGAATTCATTATTTACCAAATTTTAATATTTCTTTGCTTTTTAAAATCAATATCAATGAACTTAATAAAAGTAGAATCAATAATAAATGCTCCTCTCAGTAAAGTATGGGAGTCTTGGACTAAAGAAGAGCATATAAAAAATTGGAATTTTGCTAGTTCAGAATGGCATTGTCCTAATGCTACTAATAATTTAGTAGTAGGGGGTGAATTCCATTATATTATGTCAGCCAAAGACAATTCAATGAGTTTTGATTTTTGGGGTACGTATGAAAAAATTGAAATTGAAAAGGGTATTGAAATTATATTAGGTGATGGTCGTAAAATGAAAGTAACTTTTGATTCCTCGGATACAAGAACTATAGTTACAGAGGAATTTGAACCAGAGCAAGAAAATCCTGAAGAAATGCAACAAACAGGCTGGCAAATGATTTTAGATAATTTCAAAAATTATATCGAACAATAATTTTTACAAAATGAATAAATTACAATACACAATCAAAATAAATGCGCCAGTCAATAAGATTTATGATTTAATGCTTGGTATTAGTAAAAAATCAACTTACGAGCAGTGGACCGCTATGTTTAATCCAACATCTACCTATGAGGGGAATTGGAGTAAAGGAAGCAAAATGTTATTTGTAGGATTTGATAAGAAAGGCAACAAGGGAGGTATGGTTTCGGAAATTGCAGATAACATCACAAATAAATACATCTCAATACGCCATTATGGACTGGTACAATCGAATATTGAGATAACATCTGGTCCAGAAGTCGAAAAATGGGCTAATGGATTTGAAAATTATACGTTCCAAGAAAATAATGGTGTTACGGATATTGCAGTTGAATTAGTTGGCCTCACAGAAGATTTAACTGAATACATGAATGATTCATGGCCAAAGGCGCTAAATAAACTCAAAGAAGTTTGTGAGGAAAACAACCCCTGAATTCGGTCCAAATCATTTGATTTAGGTTTTGTGAAAACATAACTCACTACAAATCAACGCCATCATTTTCTCAAAAAATATTCATACCCTGAGGTCGGCAGTTCGATTATGCTCCACAATATACTGATAATCAAGACTTTACGATAAATCGTAGAGTCTTTTTTGTTTTTTGCCTGAGGGTTTTGTCATTTCTTAGTTCAAGTTCAGAAGAGGGAGCCACACTGGACAAGCCTTGCATTTTGCAGGGCTTTTTCTTTGTCTATCAGTGAGTTAGGGTTTTGCACCGTTTTTCAGTTTTTTGTATTTTTAGAACTACAAAAAATAATATGGCAATAAAGAAAAGTTGGCTTGACAAATTGAACGAAAAAAAAGAGTCAAAAATAAAACGAATTGATATTGACTTTGCTGATATTCCAGCAGGTAGCACTATGTTTATCGCAACGCCAAAACTCATTGACAGCTATATTAAAGAAATTGAGATTGGAAAGCATCTAGACATAAAAACATTACGGAAAGACCTTGCTTTAGCGCATAATGCCGACTACACTTGCCCGGTAACGACAGGAATATTTTTACGAATTGTTGCAGAAGCAAACTATGAAAAGTTATTACAAGGAGAAGATATAGAGCAAATCACACCTTTTTGGAGAGTGATTGAACCGAATAGCCCATTAGCTAAGAAACTCACATTTGGACAAGATTTTTTACTACAAAAAATTGAAAAAGAGAGTGCAAACTGTAAGAATTGATATTAATCAAATTGAAATACATTTTTACTTTTTATAGGTTACACTAAATCCACCTTTTCCATTACCCTTGAAGTATAGATTCGTAAATTTCTTTAAATCATTAATGGCTTGGTATGCTGAGGTTCTAGTGTAATTTAATTCTTGGTCATCGGGGATGATATCTAAATTACAATCACCATCTAGATCATATACATCAACCCAGTCAAGCCATTCAGAAGCTGGCCAACCTGAAGGATAATCAAGAACAGATGAATCAATATACTGAGAACCACTCTTTTTAAGAATTTGTATTTTAAAGTAGTTGTAAAAATTTTTGACTTTAACTCCGTTATTATCCATTGTCGAACCATCGCTACCACCGGTTCTTGATACAATTATTTCTTCTGTTCCATCATTATCTAAATCGTAAAAGTCAAAATCTGTAACTGTTCCCCATAAATTCAAAGTCGGTAATTTAGATGAATTGCTAAAACTAAAATTACCTTTACCATCTCCCCATAAAATATGATTCTCGTAAATACCCCCTAATTGTGAATTTTTAAAAGCAAAACTTTTCCATTCATGGCCTCCAATTATCAAATCTAAATTTCCGTCTTTATTTAGATCGTAGAATTCACAATGGAAATATTCATTCAGTGCGATCCCTCCAAATAACTCTTTTTTAGTAAAATTAGCTGATCCATCGTTTATTAGTAAAAATTCTGGTTTGCCATTAGAAAGTGGAAATATATCAATATCACCATCATTATCAATGTCGCCCGCGCATCCCCCATGAAATATGCCAATATCTGGAAAGGACTTAATCTGAACTGATGTTCCATTAAATAAAATAAGATCATTTGAACCACCGGGATATGGACTAACATCTAAGCCTTGATCTAAAAAAAATGCATCATCTTGTTTATCGCCATTGAAATCAGCTATTAGCATTTTTCTTGAATGAATTTGAAAATTTTCAATAATCTTTTCAACTTTATTATCTACAACTAAGATTAACTCACCTTTTTTATACCCAGGCCAATAAACTGAAGATAGGATTAAGTCTGGAGTAGAATTTTTATTCAAATCAATAAATGATCTTGAAAAAAATAACTTAGTATATTCAGAATTTGAATTCAAAAAATAATCATAAAAAGGTATATTATACTTCTTATAATGGCTTGTTTTTTTGTTTATTTCAGAGATTGTTGTGAAAGTACAAGGCGGGGGAGTTATTGGAGTAACAACTATTGGAGTGCTGGGAGTAGTTGTTATTGAATCTGTTTTTGTACAAGAAATTCCAAATAATACCCAAAAAGCAAAGATTAACTTTTTCATTTAATAATTTTATTGTGCTCTATTGGTAGCAATTTAAATATATGAATTTTTCAATATTATATTAATCTTGATCCAAGAATGCCCTAACTTTCAAATCGGGTAGAAACGATTAATTTCGGTTTTTAAAAAATGTAGCTCATTACTAATCAAAGCCTTAATTTTTTTTAAAAATTTCATAAACCTGAGATCTTATTCTCGCTACATAAAAATCAAGGTATTCATTAAATGAAGAGTTCTATTTTATTTTTTTGCCTGAGGGTTTCGAATTTTTTTTGAATTATTTTCTTTCAGCAATAACTAAAGCAACAAGCAAATTCGGAACCCAGCAAATCCAAGCTAAATAGGGATAAAATACCTCAAATGGAATACCGCTTCCAAAACCCAATCCCAATCCCGTTCGTAAAGTAACTGCAGCAAATGTGAGTGCAAAATTGATAAACATCCAATATTGATGCGCTTGGACATTTTTATTTTTAATGGAATGATACGCTTTATATCCGGTGGCTAACCATAGTATGGCCAAGGTAAAAAATCCTGAATGAGAAATCATGCCACCAAATGAATATTGAGACATATATAAACCAGAAAGCCCTCCAATTAATACACACATCAGATAGATCTTGCCTAGCATTCGATGAAGTTGTATTTTATTTATTCTGAACTTTTCATTGAATTGGAAAGGTCCAATTGCTAAAGCGATGAGTGATGAAAAAATATGCAAGTAAATACCGATAGGGTGTGCTTGAAAATTACTTTTCATCATAGGATGAACTGCAATGCCAAGTTCAAGGAAAGTATATACAACTAGGGCATATAAGGCTACAGATATAGATAAACTTAAAATCAGAAATTTTAATATTCTATTCATTGAATTATAATTTTGCGGGTCAAATATACCCATTACAAATCAACGCCTTAATTCACTAAAAAAAATATTTATAACTCTAAATCCTTGTTATCGCTACATGAAAATCAAGGTACAAGTTAAATATTGGGGCTTTTTTTGTTTTTATCTGAATTTTCGAAAAAAAAGAGGCCCCTATTCCTAGAGGCCTCTTCGTATTTTTTAAAACTTAAAACATATTAATTACTTAAGATTTACAACATCCTTAGTATCATAAATAGGCCAATTGAAGGTAAGTTTACCATCTTTATTAAACCCGAAAGAGTTAAATACTACCATTTTCCCAGGTACTCCTTTTTTAGATGTCCAAGACATTTCATTCCAACTATGACCATACTTGTTACCATCAGGCATTGTTACAACTTCATAAATATTTCTTCCCAATTCAATATTGCCATCAATTAATTCTCTTTGCTTTTTAAACACTTCAATAATATTTTGAACACTCATCCCGACTGTCGTGTCAGATTTCGATGCCCAAACATTATGAAACGACTTTGCAGAATCTGCATAGCATAAAGCAAGATTAGCCCAGTCTCCATTCGCAAAATAGGTGAAACTGTTTTTCATCAAATCCACATCCGGTCCAGTTGTTGTTATTGAGCCTGTTGTTTCAGTTTTTGCTTCGGTTTTTGTTTCTTTGGTTGTACAAGCAATCATTGATGCCGATACAAGAAAACATAATACTAGTTTTTTCATGGTTTTTAATTTTTAGAAGTAATTAATTAGGCTTAGGATTCTGATATAACTATCTATAAAATGATACAGATAATAAAAAATAAACTTTTAAACCTTAGGTTAGGTTTGCTTGAAGTATTTTTAGTTTAAATCTAAATCAAAGCTCGAAAAATGGAAATGTTCACTATTATTCGACTGTGAACACTTAAATGAATTAAAACTAAAATTATTTTTTAGGTGCAGTTGCAGCCATTATAACTCCAGTAACATCCATATACTCATCGATATCCACAATTTTATGATCCTTATTGAATTGATAGACACCATAAAATTTGTGTTCAATTTTGGCTCCATTTGCAATTGCATCATCTGTCCATCTAGCATAAACTCTTACACCTCCATCCGGTTTAAAAGTAACTTCATCAACGCTGGGTAAAAATTTAATATCGTTAGCTTTTATGTTAGAAAGTATGGTGTGAAAACCTTGAAGCCTTTGTATATGAATTGTTTTATTTGCTGGTGCTTCTTCGCCATAAGCTGGACCATGTGCTTTAACAGTATCAGATAAAAAGGCACTGAAAGTAGCTATATCGTTTTTTGAAAAATTTTCAAAACCATCAGCCATGATTTTTGAGTTTTCTTTAAAATCAGCCATAGCTGCATCATCTGTATTAGATGTAGTTTCGTTTTGTTTTGAGTTACAAGCAATCAAAGATGCTGAGACAAGAAAACATAATGCTAGTTTTTTCATATTTTTCTTTTTTAGTGTACTGTAATCTACATTAAAATTCTATTATAACTAGGTATCAAATGATAAATACAATAAAAAATTAATTTTTAAGAAAAAACCTATCTCAATTGCGCTCAGTTGGTTAATTTCGATTTTATTAAAATATAAATTATTGAAAATCAATAATTTAATTAACTAAAAAAAATATTTATAACTCTAAATCCTTGTTATCGCTACATGAAAATTAAGGCACACGTTAAATATTGGGGCTTTTTTTAGTTTTGCGGGAAGTTTGATGGAAATATTTTTAATTTATGTTTAAAACAAAATATGGCAAATCCTAAAATAAAAAATTACAGCACCAACAGATCGCCCTGCCTTAATCTATTAATTGCTTTGCCATACCAAAAAGGTTCAAAATCGACATTTAATACAGCTTCAAAATTTTCTTTTGCCTTTTTGAAGGTCATTGCTTCTTCATGATCTATACCTGCGAGTGGCAAAAATTTAAGTAACCATTCTGCCTGATCTTTTTCTAACTGGATGCTAAAGCTATCTTTCTTATCAAAAAATTTTAACTCTGCCATTTCCCATTGCCTTCCCTTTTTACTTTTCGAAAAATAATCAATCAGAGGTTTGGTCCCAAGCCAAACAATTTTTGCATCAGGTTTGATTAGAAAAGGTTCTTCTTTTGACAAACATTTCATAATAAACTCAGGGTCAACCTTTGTCTTAGGTACTTTATGTTCAAACCATTCCTGTAATGGATAATCGAAACAAATGCCATGCATATAATTAAACAATGATTTCTTTAATCCATAGCTGAACAGCTCATGATCGGTACCGACCTTATCAACGTGTACTATATCATTATTAGCAAAAGTTCCGGTTGTTCCACAAGCCTTTTCTACCTTGAATTGTTCAGGATACATACCTACAGGGCTGTGAGCAGTCATCGCAAACTGATGCCAGAAAGCCGACTGTAATACTCCTAGGTCAAACATTTGTCTGACCATTTCTAAAGAATCAATAGTTTCTTGAGCAGTTTGTGTAGGGAACCCATACATCAAATACGCATGAACCATGATACCCGCATCCGTAAAATTATGACATACTTGGGCAACTTGTTCTACGGTTACACCCTTTTGTATCAGTTCAAGTAAACGATCTGAGGCAACCTCCAATCCGCCCGAAATAGCAATACATCCAGAAGCTTTCAGCAATAGGCAAAGCTCTTTAGTAAAGCTTTTTTCAAACCGAATATTTGTCCACCAAGTAACCGTTAATTTACGGCGCAAAATTTCAAGAGCCAAGGAGCGCATTAAGGCTGGAGGTGCAGCTTCATCAACAAAATGGAAGCCCCGTTCCCCTGTTTGCTCTACCAATTGTTCCATCCTGTCACAAAGCAAAGAGGCTGCAATGGGCTCATAAATTTTAATATAATTGAGTGAGATATCGCAGAAAGTGCATTTACCCCAGTAACATCCATGGGCCATTGTAAGCTTATTCCACCTTCCATCACTCCACATCCGATGCATCGGATTAACAACTTCAATTACAGAAATATAACGATCAAGAAACAGATCGCTGTAGTCAGGAGTACCCGTTTCAAATTGCTTGTAATCAGGCAATTTACTTCCATTGCAATAGCTAACTTTTCCATCAATCAGTGCAAATGTTCTTTTTAGTTCAGCTATTTTTCTTTTACCATCAAGAAACTCACAAAGATACTCAACAGGTGCTTCACCATCATCCAAACAAATAAAATCCATAAACTCAAAAACACGTACATCCGACACAGATCGTAATTCAGTATTTGGAAAACCACCGCCCATGGCAATTTTAACAGTCGGATATTCCAACTTCAGCCATTGAGCAATACGAAAAGATGCATATAAATTTCCGGGAAAGGGTACAGATAGTGAAACAATTTCAGGAAGTACCTCCTTCATCTTTTGTTCCAGGACCTTGATTAAAAGCTTATCTATAAATGTAAATTCCTGTTGAAGTGCATCATAAAGCTCATCAAAACTAGCTGCCGACCTCCCCAGACGTTCTGCATATCTGCTGAAACCAAAATTACCGTCAACGCATTCTACGATAAGATCAGAAATGTCTTCTAAAAAAAGTGTAGCCAGATGCTTGGCCCTATCCTGAGTACCCATGGTACCAAATGCCCATTCAAGCTCCTCAAGCTGTTCAAACCGGGATGCCTCTGGAAGAAAATCTTCTTGGCAAATCAAGTGAGAAAGTGTTGGGTTATGGCCTTGTAAAAAGGAAATCACCGCATCAATTTTAGTGATATAATGTTCTTTTAAAGCAATTATACGCTGGGCATTTTCACTCTTTTCAGTGTTTGATAATTGAATCTGATCAAACAGATCAGTTAGGCCGGATCTTGAAAAAAGAGCCAAAATAACTTCAATGCCAAGATCTGACTGATACGAGGATATGCCTTTTGTATTAAGAAATCCCTTTAAATATGCTGTTGCCGGATAAGGAGTATTAAGCTGCGTAAAAGGCGGTGTAATTAAATAAATCTTATTCCTCAATGCTTTGATTTAATGGTTGAATTCTACTATTCAACTGAGATAAATGCTCAATTTTTGGCATGCATTTTTATCCTATGGCTTACCGCTAAATTTGCAATATTACGATTCAAATACTCGTCACCTGAACTACGTTGCTGAAACAAATTGATATAGCCAAGCTCTACACTCAGATTTTTAATCAACTGGTAGTTCAGTGCGGCATAAAATCGATTCTGATCAAAGGTATTGTAAATAATTCCACTGCTCGAATTAATGAAAATTCCATCACTAAGTTTCAGGCTCAGATTATGATCTTTAGATTTTGATTTAAGCAGATTACATTCCAATGCAACCGTATAGGATAGCCTTTCTACGAATTTGTACCCATGAATTAATGAATCATTCAGTCTTTTCCTGATAAAACGTTCTTCCATCCGATAACGATGTCCAACAATCAAATTTTTAAATCTATGCCTGTAACCAAGGTCGTGGTTTAGCCTTATTTCTGGAACCTTAAATGAAGAGGCAAACTCAGGATCGCCCGGGGAGTTTAAATAATAAGCAAAACCATTTCCAAAAGTGAGATCTTTCAACGGAGAAAAATTAACCTGCGATTTCACGAAAAGTTGCGACTGCCTGACTGGGTCTAAAAAAATACGCTCCTGAAATTCAGTATTCAAAATCCACTTCGGTGAAAGTTCAAAGGTTGTTGAATAGGCAAAAGAAGAAAGAGACTGTTTAATAATGGTTTTCTGTAGCGCCTGTCCAAAAGAGGAAAAAGAGAATAGCACTAAAACTACAAGACCCAATACTATCCGATGCTTCGAATTAACCATGCACTAAAATATAATGAAAATTCAATAATAAAAACATAAAACGCATAAACATTTTAATTCACCATTCATTTTGATAATTTCATTTGTACATTTTATCAAAATCAAAGCTAAAACAGGATCAATACACTGCTTTTAGTATCTTTGTAGGATATATCATCAGAAAATATGCTAGAAATCGGAAAGTTTAATGAATTAAGGTTTATCAAAAAGACTGAGGCAGGTCTGATCCTGACTGATGGTGAAAAAGAAGTTCTCTTACCTTATGTTCATGCACCCGAAGATGCTCAAATTGGAGACCATCTTCATATTTTCACCTATATCCATAGCGATGGCCGATTAATGGCTACCACCGAAACTCCAATTGCTCAGGTAGACGAGTTTGCACTATTGACCGTTGTTGATGTAAATGAACAAGGTGCTTTCTTAGACATGGGCATTGGAAAAGATGTTTTTGTTCCTGAAAGGGAGCAAAAGAGGCCCATGCAGATTGGTCAAAAATATGTTGTTTTTCTGTTTAATGACGAAAGAAGTGAACGCATCACTGCATCTTCTCGATTAGCAGAGTTTGTAGATCAGGACGAACATGATCTAGAAGAAGGAGATGAGGTAAGATTGTTGATCACCGAGGAAAGTGATCTTGGTTACACCGCAGTGATCAACCAGAGGTTTTTAGGCCTTTTATATCACAATGAGGTTTTTGAAGATTTAAAAGCAGGAGATCAAAGAAGAGGGTTTATCAAAAAGATCAGAGAAGGAAATAAGATTGACCTGAGCCTTCAAGTAATTGGTTTTAAGCATATTCTGGATCTTAAAGACAGTTTAATGATTGAACTGGAAGAAAACGGTGGATCAATTTCACTGGGCGATAAAAGTTCACCTGAAGACATCTATAACCGTTTAAAGATTAGTAAAAAAGCATTCAAAAAAACTGCAGGTAGCCTGTATAAAGAACGCTTGATCGAAGTTTCCGATTTTGAAATCAAACTGGTTCCAAAAGTACAGGCTTAACCAGCTATCCAGCATATTTTGCTATTCGAAATAAAATTGCTAATATTAATTAAATGACTGCAAATTTTTATCAAAATAAACACCTCATGAAAACAAGCTTTTTATCGATTGCACTTTTAGGTCTGGGGCTTACCAGTGCGGCACAAACCACTATTCCATCAAGCTCGGTTCAGATTCAAACAGCACTTTTGGCTGCTCCAATAGACAAACGAGATGATGCAAGTGTTTATGGCTATACTGAAAAAGGCGATTTCGCCTTGTTGAAACAAGGCAAAAATGAGATGATTTGCCTGGCCGACGATCCTAAGATCCCCGGTTTAAGTGTTGCATGTTACCATAAAGACCTTGAACCATTCATGAAACGCGGTCGGGACTTAAAAATGGCTGGTAAAACTCCCAAAGAAGTTTCAGATATCAGAGATGCGGAAGCAAAATCTGGAAAGCTAAAAATGCCTAAACAACCAGCAAGCTTATATGTTTATACAGCCAAGGCAGAGAATTTTGATGCGCTTGCAGGCACAGTGAAGGATGGTTACCTCCGATATGTAATTTACGTGCCTTATGCAACCGCAGAAAGCACCGGATTACCCTTAAAGCCAAGCAGTCCTGGGATGCCATGGATCATGGATCCGGGAACTCATCGTGCACATATCATGATCAGCCCAGCGCAAAAAAACTAAAAAAATCAGGATATTTAAAAGGTCAATGAAC
>CANKAT010000022.1 GCA_947479815.1 Sphingobacteriaceae bacterium | reverse complement strand
GGGTACTTTTTCTTCCCAAATTTAACGCGATAATTAATGGCACATGTAGTATCCTTCTTCTTCTATCCTTGTATTTTATTAAAAGAAAAGATATAGCAACTCATAAAAAACTAAACATTTTAACTTTTATTCTTTCCTCACTCTTTTTAGTCTCCTATATCATTTTTCATGCTACCGGCATTAAAACAACTTATGGTGCTGAGGGAATTATCCGATCTGTTTATTATTTTATTCTAATCACCCATATCATTCTTGCGGCTGTAGTTTTACCTCTTGTATTATTTAGTTTTCAAAAAGGACTTCAAATGCAGGTTGAAGCGCATAAAAAACTAGTTCGCTTTACCTTCCCTATTTGGTTATATGTTACTGTTACAGGGGTAATTGTTTATTTGATGATATCGCCTTATTATACTTTTTAAATAATTGTCTGAATAGCGTCAGAGATTATTATAGAACTGATGAATCTCTCTCATAAATGTGTTTACTATTCGATTTACCATATCTTTGTAGTATGAGAACTTTGAGAATATTTCTTGTTAGCTTTATTTTAATAGTTGCTTCATTGAGCTCACTTGATGCATCTGCACAATGTTCAATGTGTACCCTTAATGCAGAGAATTCTGTACAAAATGGAAATACAGAAGGGAAGGGTCTAAACAAAGGCATTCTTTATCTTCTGGCTGCACCCTATTTGGCTATTGCTGGGGTTGGATTTCTTTGGTATAAAAAATACAGGCGTAAAAATGTTAGCATGAATATTAAAGACAGTAAAATTAATTTGAATTAAAATTACTCCTCTTTAGTTTTCAAGGCTTTTCCAATTTCAATCTTCTATGGTAAAAACATCACAATTAGAAGCTATAGTGAAGGCAAAATGTCCGCGATGCAGAAGGGGCAATATATTTGCTGGGTCATTATATGGTTTGAATCTTCAGAATACAAATGAGCATTGCTCTCATTGCGGTATGCGATTTGAAGTTGAGCCCGGGTTTTTTTATGGCGCCATGTATGTTAGCTATACCTTTGTTGTAGCTGAAATGTTAAATGTAGGCTTAATTACTTACCTGATTACTGGTAATGATAAATCTCCCTGGTTATATATTTCAACCATTCTACTGACTATTTTAGCACTTACTCCAATTAATTACCGTTATTCAAGGGTTCTTCTCCTTCATTGGCTAACACCTAAAATTAAGTATTACCCTGAATACGATACGAATGATAAAATCGGACACGTTTAAGTTTTTAACTGGTCTTGCGGCTAATAATAATCGCGATTGGTTTCAACTGAATAAGAGCAGGCATGATGAGGCACGCTTAAATGTGCTAGAATTCGCAGGTGAGGTTATAAGTGGCCTATCCAAATTTGATCCTACCATACCATCCGCTTTAGATCCAAAGGAATGTGTGATGAGAATATACAGAGATGTTCGTTTCAGCAAAGTAAAAACTCCTTACAAAACTAATTTCGGTGCAGGTTTTTCACAAAATGGCAAGAAATTTAGTGGAGCAGGATACTATTTACATATTCAACCCGAAGCATCTTTCATTGCAGGAGGCTGCTGGATGCCTGAAGCAGATCTCTTAAAAGCAATCCGTCAAGAAATTGATTATAATGGAAGCGATTTTCGCTCAATTATTGAAGACCCTTCATTTATAAAGTATTATGGGATGCTTGAGTCCGAATATAAACTTAAAACATGCCCTAAAGGCTATGATCAAGACCATCCAGAAATCGAATTCCTGAAACTTAAGAGTTTTACATTTAGTCATAGGCTTAATAATACAGAACTTATCCATTCGGGTTCTGTTGATCAAGTAGTAAATGGATTTGCAAAATTGAATCCTTTTATTGCATTTTTGAGAAATGCTATTGCATAAATCTATTGATATGAAAAAATTATTCATCCCTGCATTTGCTTTGTTTTTTATTAGCTTAATAACTTCTTGTGTTGTCATGTCTCCAAAGAAGTTGAATACATTATTAGCACAGAAAGACTCCTTGTCGCTAGGCTGGGAAGCAGCAAGAATAAAGATAAACTCTTTAGAGGGCGAGATTGTTAGTTTGAGATCTGATACTGCTTTACTTCAGGCAAAGATCACAGAACTCGGAGCAAAAATTTCTACTCTTGAAAAAAAGATAAAAGGACTTGATGATAGTTACACTTCATTACGTTCTAATTCGTCTTCTGAAATTCGGAAGCTATCAGATGATTTAAATAAGCGTGAAGCACGTTTAAAGGAAGTTGAAGATATTTTACGCAAAAGAGATGAAGCAACAAATGCACTTAAAAATAAGTTACAGAAGGCATTGCTAGGATTTCAACAAAGTGGTTTAAGCGTGGATATCAGAAATGGAAAAGTATACGTTTCTCTTACAGATAAGCTTTTGTTTAGTAGTGGCAGCATCATTATTGATGAAAAGGGAAAGCTAGCCTTGCAGGAACTTGCTAAAGTCTTAAAAACTCAACCAGAAATTAATATCTCAGTTGAGGGACACACTGATAATCAGCGTGTGGTCAATCTTGGACAGATTAAAGATAACTGGGACCTAAGCGTGCTTAGAGCAACCTCAGTTGTTAGATTCTTGACAGAAACCGAAAAGATAGAAAGTAATAGAATAACAGCTACTGGCAAGGGAGAGTATCAGCCGATAGAAGTGGGTAATGATGCAGATATCAGAAGTCGTAACAGACGGATAGAGATTGTACTTTCGCCTAAACTAGACGAACTTTACAATTTAATTAAGTAGAGTTGAATAAACCCTTTGTTTATTTCCGGGGCATTGTTCCGGC
Organism: Sphingobacteriaceae bacterium; assembly: GCA_947479815.1. Lineage (GTDB taxonomy): Bacteria > Bacteroidota > Bacteroidia > Sphingobacteriales > Sphingobacteriaceae > Daejeonella. The sequence continues at coordinate 41,048 of CANKAT010000022.1, read as the reverse complement.
TTTTTTGTTATAAAGAAAGATCTTTAAATAAGGGTAGATTCTGGTCTTTTTCTGATAAGATAACTTCATCTGATGAAATTCCCCAGTCTATGTTTAGTTCAGGATCGTTCCAAAGTACCCCAAACTCAGCAGCCTTATTATAAAGTCCTGAAACTTTGTATGTAAAAATGGTATTATTTTCTAGAGTGACAAAGCCATGTAAAAATCCAGGGGGTACCCAAAACATCTGATTAGTTTCGCCGCTAAGCTCAACGGTTAAATGTTCTCCATAGGTTTCCGAATTCTTTCTGATATCAACCACAACATCAATGACTCTTCCCTGAATAACACGAACAAGTTTTCCTTGGGCATGGGGAGCAGCCTGTGCATGCAAGCCTCTTAAGGTTCCTTTTTGGGAAAGTGACTGATTATCCTGTACAAAATCTACATGTATACCAGCTTCTTCAAATCGTTTTTTGTTATAGCTTTCAAAAAAATAGCCTCGGTCATCTTTCCAGATCTTTGGCTCAATTAAAAAAAGTCCCTTTATTTTTGTTGTTAGTATGTTCATTGATTATCGATAAATTCCATTACCGTTGGGAATAGTACAAGTTTATTATTGAATTGCTCAGGTAGTTTGGCCTGAATCAAATGGTCATGTTTTTGTTTAAACTCATTTAGTTTTTCTAAAGAATCAGAAATGTATTGAACACAGTAGGTAACTCCTTCATTTGGAGAATCCAATACATTAAGCAGGCGGTTAGAAACAAAACATCCTGTATTCATTACATCCGGAATCTGTATTGCCTTCATCCACTGCAACCATTCATTATGAATCTCATCATCCAAAATTATGGTTATATTAAATAATATCATGTTGCGAATATAGGAATAGGGATTTATAAATTAATTCTTTATGCCTTTATCCGAGCTTATCGCCCCTCAGTTTACGGAAACGTTTTCTTGCCTCTATCACATATAAACTGCCCGGAAAATCAGTAATTATTTTTTGGAATAATTCAAGTGCTTTAGCCGGTTGGTTTAATTTTGTTTCATAAATATCGGCCAGAATGAATACCGCATCATCACCCCAGAGTTCTGTTGGATAATTCTCAATTATTCCCATTAGCTGCTCGATTGCCTGATTGAACGCATTGTTCTTGATGAAAATTTTTGATTTTGCCATGAAAATATCATCGGCAAGTGAATTTCCAGGAAATAGAACAGATATACTATCCAGTATAGTTAATGCTTGATCGGATTGGTTTTTAAAAATCATAAGATCCGCATATGCATATTTTCTGAGTGCAGCAGTATCTGTTTCTTTTTGTAAATTATCTGAAATAAGCAGGTTAAGGTTTAGTGCATCATTTGCAATTAACTGGGAAGTTGAACTTTTCAGCACATTGAGTTGTGCCTTTGCCCAAATAAAATCTGCCTGATAATAAGCTAATTTTGCATTCTTATATCTTGCCTCCTGTCCTAATGGCTCATTTGAATAAGCTTTTTCAAGTTGGCCATATAAAAGAGCTGCTTCCCATACCTCTCCTGTAAGGATATAAATATCGCCAAGATCCGACTTTATTTGTCCAATAATTTGTGACGGCAAGCCATTGATTTCTAATAATTTTTCGAGTTGCTGTGCAGCAACAGCTGGTTTACCCAGATAATATGCCTGTAAATTAGCTAATTGACGTATTGCAAATACTGTTCCTGAGCTTCTTCCAAATTCGTTTAAAAGAGCGTTAAAATCATTTTCTAAATTGATTAAATTTTCTTTGCTGAACTTGATAGAAGTTAATTGCCTTGTTTTTACATTAAGGAGCTCAATTTTAGCTGGGATATAATATTTGTTTTCGGCACCTTTTGATACCAGATAGTTTAATGATTCAATGGCTTGATCGAATGCTTGGTTGGATATTAGTAAACGAGAAAGGTCAAAGACTCTGTTCCCATCTTCTTTAAGTCGGCGATCTAAAGCAAATGTCTGCCTTAAAGCCATATCAAAATCTTTTTGCTGGATATATTGCCAGGTTAAAAATTCTGTCATGATTATGCTTTGAGGCTCTTTTTGAAGCCTGCGTAAGATCGATGTTCTTAACTGATTAAAATCTTCGCTACCCTCCAGAATATTTCCAAGTACACTTTGTGCCTGTGGTAATGCTTCAGGATTTGTACTCAGAAGATTTATATATTCCTGAATGAGATTTGGTTTGTCTTTACGGAACCGGTACAGACTGAGCAGGTCGTAATTAAAAGCATTCTCATTGTTGAGCAGCTTTCTGCCGGTAATAAAAGTTTTAATTGAAAAATCATAAGCTTCAGCACGATAGAGGGTTATTGCGAGATCTTTGATTGCAAACTCATTGGCGGGCATAGTTCTAATCAACGTATTAAACCATTCTACTGCTTTTTCCTGATCACCCTTTTCTTGATAAATACGGCCAATATCAACTGAATAGGTGAAATTGTCTGGATTGCTTTTAAGTAAGCTTCGAGATAGTTTTTCAGCCTCATTAAATTGTTTGAGTTTTAACAAACTGTTGAAATACGGGTCATAAAAGTTTGTGTTTTTTGTTCGGTTGAAAAGCTTTTCATACAGTATAGCAGCCTTCTCGAAGTCTCCTGACTGAAAATATTGCATGGCTAGAGCCTCCTCAGAACTTAGCTGAGCTTTAAGCCCTAAAGATGAAATTATCAGAATAAGAAAAAAGATGATTCTCTTCATGATTTAATTGCGGCAATAATTTTCTGAATCCTTAAAGTTAAGGGTAATGGAATTAAATTTTACTGAAAGTCTCAATTAAAGTTCAGTACACTTAGCTCATGATATTGCAATAAATAGGTCATGTAGTTTAAATGTTACGATGGGTTTTTTATGATTTTAATGGAAATCATTACATTGAAAGATTAGTTACAAAACGTATCATAAGTAATTTTTCGTTGTAACATTTTTCAGTATTTTCTGCTATGAATAGCTAACTAATTTTTTTTGAACGAAATTTGAATAAATAGTATTGGATAATGCAGGTATTTAGAAATTACTTTTTCTTAATTGTTTTGCTGACTCTGGCTTCCTGCTCATTTGAAGGAACGGTTGAGCGAATTCCAATTGAACATTTTTTCAGTGCGCCTATTAAAACATCTTTTCTGGTATCACCTGATGGGAAGTTTATTTCCTATCTGAAACCAGACAATAATCGCATTCATATTTATGTAGAAACTTGGGATGGAAAAAATACCATCCAGTTAACATGTGATAGTAACCGCAGTATTTCCAATTATTTTTGGGCAAGTAATAATGAGATTCTTTATTTGAAAAGTGGTGCTGAAGATAAAGATGCCGGATTATTTGCAGTAAAAATTGATGGAACAAATAAAAGGGAGCTTTTGCCTTTTAATTATGCTAAGATCAGGTTAATAACTACAGGGCGCACTTTTGATGATCAGGTATTAGTTGCGCTTAACAGGCGTGATTCTACGGTATTTGATGCCTACAGGTTAAATATTCAATCCGGTAAATTATCCTTGCTGCTTGAGAATCCAGGAAATATAACGAAGTGGTATTCTGATCCTTCAGGTAAATTACGTATGGCAATAGCAAGTGATGGGGTTAATGAAACCTTGCTCTATCGTGATAGTGAAAATAAAAAATTCAGTCCGGTTTTGACTAATAATTTCAAAACCAGCATTTTGCCTGTAGCATTTAGCGCGGGCAATAGTTTTATCTATGCTTTATCAAACAAGAATCGGGATAAGATGGCATTGGTTGAATTGGATTGTAAAACGGGAAAGGAGCATCGCACGATTTACAGTAACCCTGATGTTGACGTTTCTGAAGCAATTTATTCAGTCAATAAAGGCAAACTAACTTATGTGGGTTATGAAACTTGGAAAAAGGAACGTTATTATTTAGATGAATCTGTAAAAAATATGTTCAATAAGCTTGAACAGCTACTTCCAAATACAGAGATTCGCGTGAGCAGCGCTGACTCAGCAGAAAAAAAATTCATCGTTCGTACCTATACTGATCAAAATCCAGGATCATTTTATCAATACACCATTAAAGAAAATAAACTACTTAAGTTAAGTGATGTTAACCCTTCATTAGTGGCAGATGATATGGCCGAAATGAAGCCTATAAGCTTCAAGACAAGAGATTCCCTTCTTGTAAATGGTTATTTAACTCTGCCCAAAGGCAGGACAAAGAAAAACCTTCCTGTGGTTGTGATGCCTCATGGAGGTCCTGATTCAAGAAATAGTTGGGGCTATAATTCTGAGGTGCAATTTCTTGCAAACAGGGGATATGCTGTGTTCCAGGTTAATTTCAGAGGGTCTAAGGGTTATGGCAAGAAATTTTGGATTGCCGGTTTTAAACAATGGGGTAGAAAGATGCAGGATGATATTACTGATGGAGTAGCTTGGCTTATCTCAGAAAAAATAGCTGACCCTTCTCGTATCGCCATTTATGGTTCAAGTTTTGGGGGCTTCTCAGCTCTCCATGGTTTGATTACACAACCTGACTTATATCGCTGCGGGGCATCACATTCAGGATTTACCAATTTATTTAGTTACCTCAAAGATATACCACCCTATTTCAAGCCCTATCAACAAATGTTTTATGAAACCGTGGGAAATCCTGAGACAGATGCAGACTACTTCAGGGAGGTGTCTCCTGTTTTTCACACTGATAAAATAAAGGTTCCTGTTTTAATTGCCCAGGGCGCCAAAGATCCAAGAGTGAATATGAATGATACTAATCAGTTTATAAAGGAACTCAAGAAGAAAAACGTTCCTGTTACTTATATTTTAAAAGAGGACGAAGGGCATTTTTTTAGGAACATTGATAACAGACTTGAGTTTTATGAAGAACTCGAAATATTTCTTGATAAAAATTTAAGCCGTAAATAACGGGATGAAGGAATATCAGCAAACTTATCGTAAAAATTTTTCCCTGGTTATCATATTCCTGATTCTAATTACAGCTGCGCTTGGTGGCGCATTATTCCTAGCCTATAAACTCACAAGCAAGTATGTAGAGAATGAATTTGCCTCTCAGAAAATTGAAGTTCTAGAAGAAACCATTAAACCTTATAATGATTTTTTTCAAAATAAGATTCCTGAAATTTCATTCTATCAGGGATTTTTGGATTCGGCACAAGCAGCAAAATATATTGACAAAATTTTTACCAAATTCAACTTTGTAGATCGTGTTGTTTTTTATGATGCAGCAATTAGTAATCAAACTATTCCAGATGGAATACGGGTTAATAATTTTTCTTTAGGTCCCAAAGCGGTATATCAGTTTGCCAGGAATCTAGATCAAGATTCAATAGTATTGTTTAAAAAGAATCAGACAAGCAGCACTTTTGTTTTAAAAACAGGTGATGAATTCAATAAAATGGCGATTAAATTCAGCGGTTTTATTGAGTCGGCAGACACAACCCGTGCTCTTAGCGATTCGGATCGATTTAATGTCTTTTACAGCATTATGTCTCAAAGAATTACCTACATGAATATCCCAAGGCGGGAGGAGCTAAAAATCTACAAAGACCTGATGAAAACTCAGCAGAAGTTCTCACCGTTTTACGAATTGGATATGTTCTCTTTCTATCTCAATCCACTAAAGCTAAAAATAAAGAATACTAGACCTGAATTATATCAATCAATAACTATTAAACAGCTGGTTTATGAGTCACTTGAAAATAATTCAGATATCATCAGTAATGACCTTCCCTTATCGGGACCTTTTTCTGATTATAAATTGTATTTCAGCTCAAGTAAAAGTTTTTTGCAGAAAGAGATTAATACCAGGTTCATGCCAATTGCCGGTGGATTATTTATTTCCTATTTCATACTAGTTTTAATTGCCTATTTAATATTTAGAAATCTGAATATAAACAGCAAGCTATTTAAGCTTCAATATGATTTCATAAATAACCTGACCCATGAGTTTAAAACTCCTGTTAGTGTGATCAAAATCGCAGGCAATAATATTAGGAGCGCTTCAACACTCTCAGACAAGGAAAGGCTGCATTATGGAAAGATATTAGATGAGGAGGCCGATAAGCTTAATGACCTGATGAATAAGTTGCTCTCGTTTACCCAAATAGAGAATAAGGCAATTAAAATTAACCCAGAAAATATAAACCTGGAGATATTCTGCCAGAATTTAATTGACAGTTACCAATTGAAGTATCCTATATTTGATATCAGCTGTGCTATTGAAGGTGTTGAATATTTTAAATCTGATCCAGTATTATTGGGGAGTATTTTTCAAAACCTAATTGACAATGCTTATAAATACTCAAGACCCGAAAATAAAATTTTAAAGATCAGTATTGTTAAAGTTAAAAAACAGCTTGTTTTGAAATTTTCAGATCATGGAATCGGTATTCCAGCCAAGGATATTAATAACATATTTAAAAAATTTTTCAGAGTTCAAAATGAATATAACCAGCAGGGTAGTGTGGGCTTAGGTTTGGCATTCTGTAAAGAACTGGTTAAATTTATGAGCGGATCAATAGCAGTGGTGAGTGTTGTTGGAAAGGGATCTGAGTTTACAATAGAATTGCCTTACGATATATAATTATGCAAAAAGAAATCAAGATTGCCGTTATTGAGGATGATGAGAATTTAAGATTCCTGGTAGTACATCGTCTGCAGGCCGAGGGCTATAAAGTAGTGGATGCTTCAGACGGTCAGATTGCAGAGGAGTTGATCATGACGGAACAGCCGGATATTGTACTGCTTGACTGGATGTTGCCTACCAAACAAGGTTCGGAGGTTTGTCAGAATGTTAGAAAGCTAGGTTTTGATAATTTGATTATCATGGTTACTGCCAAGTCGCAGGATATTGATAAAATTGATGCTTACAGTTTTGGAGTTTCAGATTATGTAACCAAACCATTTAACATGGATGTTCTGGTAGCTTTAATTGACAACAAGGTTAAATTTGTAATCAATAATGAAAAATCTGAAGTCTATAAATTTGGCAATATGGAACATCATCCGAACACGCATTCATTGTTGCGCGATAATAAAAAGATTGAGCTTACCATTCTGGAAAATAGGATTCTACTTTATTTTTTAAAAAATGCCAATACTGTTATCAATCGTGATGAGTTAATGATGGTTGTTTGGGGCTATAACTCTGATGTGAATACTCGAACGCTTGATATGCATATTGTGCGCTTGCGGAAAAAAATTGAAAGTAATCCTGATAGGCCTCATTTTATGCAAACTGTTCGCGGAGTAGGCTATAAGTTTGTGATTGAGTAAACTACTTTTTCAGAATATAGGAAGTCAGTAACTGGTACTCCTTAGTACTAATTGGCTTAAACTATAATTTGAAGAGTCTCTTTTCAAACATCATCCGCCATTCCTCAGTTAGTTCATTCAGGTTAACTAAGCGTTGTATCCATTCCTTATTTTCTTGATCGTGATAGCGTATATAATTTACATCCATGACAGATATCTTTTCGGGATGTGAACTCAGGTGGACCAGTTGGTCAGTTTTTTTAACAAAGCCCGGTTGGATTGTTCTTAGGTAATAGCCCGTAAGCCCTGATGTTTGAAGATGCACTGGAAATTCCTTATAGTTATACCTGATACCAATCATATAGCATGGTCCGCGGGGTTCCGATACTTCTACTATTGCCTCACCTAATTGATAGCGGTCGCCGATATAAACATGGCGCTCATGTGCATTTTCTCCTTGCAAGGTCAGGTTTTCGCCAAATGCTCCCTGTGTAAGGTCGAATCCTAGCTCAATCTTCCATTTTTCAAAATGGTCTGAATTATAGCAGCATATTGCTTTATCATTTCCACCGTGGTGTTTAGTATTCTTAACCATATCGCCTGAAAAACCTGTAAGTTCTAATTCAATTCCTTCCGTTTGAATGGCTATTTTCCTAAATGCAGTCATCGCTTTTTGATGATCTGATACCATAAGTTCAGCTTTGCCAAGAATGTTTAAGGAAATAATATTAATATTCTTCATAATGGAATAGTACTGAATAGGAGTAGCATAATTAATTGGAGAATCATTGTTCCATCTAGGAAAAGAAAGTAATAATATTCATTCTTTTTCCATTTCGATTTAAAAATAAGCCAGCCTGATAAAAATATGGTTAGGCTGAGTGCAAAAAAATTTCCGTCTATCCTTTCAGTAAAGCTAAACAACAATAACAGGTAGGTTGCCAGTAATACCTGGCATATCAGCAATGAATTTTTTTCGCCAAAAATTACGGGTATGGTCTTTAGCTCGTTGCTTTTATCTTGAAAAATATCTCTTATATCAAATGGAACAGTAATAGCTGCAATGAAAAAAAATCGCTTTGAAAATAATAGTATCGTTTCATTTAGTGTAATTGCCACAGAATTATTCTCTTCTATTGCAAAGATCGGGAGCAGGACACAACTTGCTGCCCAGACCATAGCGATAATAAAAAGCTTGACCCCAGGGATATTGCGAAGGCTAAATCGTTTATCATTAATCGAAAAAATGGGCAGGTTATAAGCAATAGATATAAGACCCAAACCGATGAGAAGTAGTTTGGAAGAAGTGTTCAAAAAAAAGCTCAATGGGATTATTGCGATCGCTGAAATGAATGTTAGGGTGATCATCAGTCGATAATGTGAAAATATCCACCTAACTCTTTGGAATCGAGAATTCTCCGGTTTTTCGGGTTTTGATTGCAGTATGCTAAAATTGTAGAGAGCCAGTGTAGAACAGAATAAGAGACCTAATACATATATATCAGGTTTGTCCTGTATGAGCCAGTACGTAACCATGCCCTGAGATACTGCACATAAAGCAATAAAAATATTGCTATACAATAGAAAATCTAGTGTTTGCCAGAATTGTTTGTTCATATATTGAACCCGGAATCAGATCATGAATTGCTCCGCCGTAATTCAAATATCGTAATTTCAGGTAACATTCCTACGCGGCCAGGATAGCCCAAGAAGCCGTATCCAACATTTACATATAATTGCTGAGCGCCTTCTTGATAAAGTCCAGCCCATTCTTTATAGACATATTGAGCAGGGCTCCACTGAAATTTTTCGGTAACAATCCCAAATTGCATTCCATGCGTGTGGCCGCTGAACATGGCATCAATCTGTGGATATTCAGGAAGTACTTGTGCCCTCCAATGCGATGGATCATGCGATAAAAGTAGTTTAACCGGAACATCATCTGTGTTTTTGATTGCCTTGTCCATTTGCCCGTATTTTGCAAATCTTCCAACCCCCCAGTTTTCAATACCCAGAACTGCAATTTCTTCACCTTCTATTTTTATTCTCCTGTTTTCGTTTAGCAGAAGATCCCATCCCATATTCTTATGAGTTACCTTAACATCAGCTAGGTTTTTAGATTTGGCAGCTGAGCCTTCCTTCCCAAAAAAGTAATCTCCATAGTCATGATTCCCAAGAATTGAATACACTCCAAGGGGGGCTTTTACTTTTGAGAAAATATCCTGATAATCTCTCATCTCTGAGGCTAAATTATTCACCAGATCACCAGTAAAAAAAATAAGTTCAGGTTTCTCTTTAAGTAGCATTTGAACACCACCCAATACGGCTTTATTATCATAAAAGCTTCCTGAGTGAATGTCAGAGATCTGACCCAAAGTAATTCCATCAAAAGCTTTAGGTAGGTTGGGTAAAAAAAGTGTTTTTCGTTTTATACGATAATCGTAGGCACTAGAAACAACACCGTAGGTTAAGGATGCTAATGGCAATGCGGCAATAAGTGTTCCTGCCTTAATTATAAATTCTGATCTTGGAATAGCTTCCTGTTTGATACTATCCAAGCTTTTTTCATCTCTAGGTTTGCTTTTAAGCTTTCTTTTGATCCAGATAAAGCCCCTGCGCAGGTCGTCAGTTATTAAAAATGGAAGAATGAATATTTTGGATACGAAGGTCAGAAAGAAAACAACCAAAATAATGGATCGGAGGAGGAATTTTATGTTAAGAAATATACTGATAAATACGCCTATTATCAGTAACAAGGTATACCCCCACCAAATATAAGTGAATGATAAGTATTTGTTATTCTTCCATTTCCAGCTTACTGATCGAACAGCCCTGTAAATATAAATATCAATAAAGATTAACAGAATGCTAATCGCTACTAATCCTAAAATCCGATTTCCCATTAATTAGTTATATTTTATTCTGCAAGCAGGGGTATTAATATCGTCCCTTATCATCATTATAATCCTCGTCTTCATCATCTTCAAATTCCTGACTAAACAGGCTGTTAAACATGTCTGCAAAGCTGAACCCTTTATCCAGAAAAGATTTATTGATTAAGGAGAATTCAGCAAGCCCATGAAGCAGGAATTCCATGAGTAATACTTTCTGATTATCACTTAGACGCGGATGAAATTGTTTTATTACATTTTTTAGGCCTGGAACAGATTCTAATGATTTTTTATACTCTTCTAAGGATAGATCATCAATAAGGCTAATTGTATTTCCTGCAGCAAACCAGCTAATAATGTCGGCGTATGGATTGATCGATTTTGCCTTTTTTAACTTTTCCGGATCAGGGAAATAGGTGATCATAAGTGTTTTTATTGCTTTGCCTAATAGAATATTGGCAACCTTGCTTGGACCTTCCAGCTCACCTTCATAAACAAGTTCGATTTTTCCGGTTATTGCTGGAATCACTCCCAGGAAATCCGATATCCTGACAAAAGTACTTTTTTCACCATTCAGCAGCATTCTTCTTTCTGCATTGCTGATTAGATTCTCATAGGCAGAAATGGTAAGCCTTGCCGAAACACCTGATTTTTTATCGATATATTCTGAATCACGGGCTTCAAATGCAATTTGTTCAACCAAATCTTTTACCAATCCATCAGCTTCAATACTTGCACGTTGTGAAGCAGTGATTTTGGCTTCCTGTTGCGTAATTTTTCTTGAAATATCTATGCTTCGGGGGTAATGGGTTAATATTTGACTTTCTATCCTGTCTTTTAAAGGTGTTACAATAGATCCTCTATTGGTATAATCTTCTGGATTCGCAGTGAAAACAAACTGAATATCTAAAGGCAGCCGAAGTTTAAACCCTCGAATCTGTATGTCTTTTTCTTGCAGAATGTTGAACAAAGCAACTTGAATACGCGCCTGAAGATCAGGAAGTTCATTGATCACAAAAATTCCTCTGTGCGCACGAGGAATCAATCCGAAATGGATCACACGCTCGTCTGAATACGTTAGTTTTAATGTAGCTGCCTTGATCGGGTCAACATCGCCAATTAGATCGGCCACAGTAACATCAGGAGTTGCCAGTTTTTCTGTGTATCGTTCAGAACGATGGAGCCATGCTACTGGAGTATCTTCTCCTTTAATTTCTAAAATATGATGTCCGAACCAGGAAATTGGATTTAAAGGATCTTCAAATAGTTCGGAACCTTCAATATAGGGAACGTATTCATCTAATAAATTGATCATTAATCGAGCAATACGTGTTTTTGCCTGACCTCGTAAGCCCAGAAGCAAAATATTATGCTGAGATAAAATGGCAGTTTGAAGATCAGGAATAACGGTATCCTCATAGCCAATGATGCCTTCTAAAACAGTGTTTTTATTTTTCAGCTCCCTAATCAAGTTCTCGCGCAGTTCTTCTTTAACTGAACGGGAAACATATCCGGATTCACGGAGCTCTTTAAGTGTATTTATCTTCAGCAAATTCATAAATCGAAATTCTATCTAATTGTTCTTCTTCTGTTCTTAATGTAATCTTCAAAAATATATTCTCCCAGTCCTTTAAGTGAACTGTAAAATGCCCTTCCTCCGTTTATTTCAGTAAACTGCCTTACAAACTGTTGTAAATAAGGGTCTTGTGCAATCATGAAAGTAGTTATGGGTATACTAAGACGTTTGCATTGGGCAGCCATGTTCAAGGTTTTATTAACCACCTTGCGGTCTAATCCCACACTGTTCTTATAGTATTTGTTGCCTTCCTTTAAACAGGTAGGTTTACCATCGGTGATCATGAATATTTGTTTATTATGAGTTTTTCTTCTCCTTAATAAATCAACGGCAAGTTCCAGACCTGCATAAGTATTGGTATAATATGGCCCTACCTGTAAATAAGGCAGTTCTTTTATGGTAATGGTCCAGGCATCATTGCCGAATACGACAATATCCAAGGTGTCTTTTGGATATTTAGTTCTGATTAGTTCTGCGAGTGCCATTGCTACTTTTTTTGCAGGGGTAATCCTATCTTCTCCGTACAAAATCATCGAATGAGAAATGTCAATCATTAGTACGGTAGAAGTAATGGTTTTATAGTCTTTTTCTTCAACTTCAAGATCTTTTTCAGTCATTGAAAAATCACCAATACCATGATTGATCTGCGCATTGTGTATCGATGCGGTCATGTCAATTTGGTCAACACTATCGCCAAATTGATATTCTCTTCTGTCTGCATTTTTCTCCTCACCGATACCTGAAATATTAGTGTTGTGGCCTCCCTTTCCAGATTTTTTCAGCTGTCCAAAAATTTCTTCGAGTGCAGATTTTCTGATGCTTTGTTCAGTTTTTGAAGTTATTTTAAAACCTCCGGGGTTTTTGTCGTCATCACCCAAATAGCCTTTCTTCTTTAGGTCTTCGATGAAGTCGCCCATTCCGTACTCATCGTTAGTGAGTTTGTACTGTTTGTCTAGTTCGTTTAGCCAGGCAATAGCCTCATTCGCATCGCCTGCTGTGTAATTCAGCAGCTCGAGAAATAGCTTCAATAATTCATCAAAGCCTCCTTTTGGGAGCTCATTCGGAATAAATTTTGAAAATGCATGTCCCCGCATGTGATCTGATTGCTTTGATTTTTGAAAAGACAAAGTTAAAGGTTTAAACGGCTATTAATGTTAAGGATGTGTCAAATAAAGGATTGAGCAGATTTTGCTTGAACACGCTATTTTCAAATACTTTATAAATGTTCTCTTAAAACTTTATTTTTAGACATGAAAAAACTAGTTATCTCCTTGTTATTCTCACTGTTTGCTATCAATTTATATGCTCAAAGGAGCCAAAGCGACTTAATTCTTAAACTGCTTGAAGACCAAAGACAGGCATGGAACAGAGGAGACATTAATGAATATATGCAAGGCTATAATCAGTCAGATTCATTGCTTTTTGTTGGGAAAAGCGGTCCTCAACATGGCTGGAATAATACCCTTAAAAATTATAAAAAGAGTTATCCCAACAAATCAGCGATGGGTTATTTAAGCTTTAATATTAAGGAAATAAAAATGATAGCTGCAGATCATGCATTTGTACTTGGCGCATGGCATTTAAGGAGAGAAAATGATGAACCCAAGGGATATTTCACTTTACTTGTAAAAAAAATCAAGGGCCAATGGAAGGTAATTGTTGATCATTCAAGTTAATGGATTAAGTAACCTTGGCTTTACGTACAATTTTAGAGAACAGGCCTGGCAAAAATCTTTTTAGTAGTACAGCATATTTTTCCTTTCCACCTATATAGACTTCTTCTTTTTCTGCTTGAATAGCCTTAATTATTTCTAAGGCACATTGATCTGCTGGCATCCCATTAGCCTGGGCATCATCCATACTATTTTGTTTGGTTCCATCTGCAGTTAAAGCATTGATAGTGACATTTGTTTTAATGAAACCTGGGCAAATAATACTAATCTTTATTTTAGGATTTATTTCTGTGCGTAATGAATCGAAATACCCATGTAAAGCATGTTTGGATGCTGAGTAAGTCGAACGAAATTTTGTTCCGAATTTCCCAACCAGGCTACTGATAATAACAATATGACCTGCATTTTTGGATAACATAAAGGGTAAAATGCTCTGAGTAAGTGCTACAGTACCCCAGAAATTGATATTCATGATCCTTTGGGCAACTGTCAGATCGGTTTCAAGCGCCAGTGAACGCTGGCTAACACCGCCAGAATGGATAATTATATCAATTCTATTAAATATTTTGATTGCTGAAGCTGTCACTTCTTTTAAAGAATCGGTGTTTTCAAGGTCGAGCGGAAGTACATGTATGTCAAGGGGGTTGATCGTACAATTATTTTTTACCGCATATAAGGATTCTCTGTTTCTGGATGAGAGGATGAGTTTGGCACCCAATGCATTTAGTTTATAAGTTAGTGCTTCACCTATTCCACTTGATGCACCTGTTATCCAAATAACTTTGTTCCTGATATCCATAGAATTTAGGTATTTATAAATAGTTCTGAGGCAATATGGTCAGCAAATAGTTTCCCCTCAGTTGTTAATGTAACGATTTGATCCTTTAAATTAATCCAGTTGTTATCGGCAAAAGGTTCCAAACCATGTCTAATTTCATTTGAATAGTCTGAGCCAAAGCGTTCAGTAATTTTTTGTAAACTCATTCCCTTACTTGTGCGCAGAGAAGTCATTACATATTCATTGATACGGTTTTCGGTACTCAGGATTTCCATTTCTGCAGGTATTTTTTTCAGCCCGATCTGATCAATATATTTTGAATTATTTGAAATATTCCATTGCCTGCTTTCACCATTGAACGAATGAGCTGAAGGCCCGATTCCCAGATAAGACACTCCTTCCCAATAGTTTGAATTATGTTTGGAATACAAACCCGGTTTTGCAAAGTTTGATATTTCATAATGTTCGAAACCTGCTTCTATAAGTTGTTCCATGAGAATAAGGAACTGGGCAGCGCTCTGCCCTTCATCCATTGGTTTTTGCTCACCTTTTTTAATAAACGATGACAAGGCTGTTGCAGGTTCTACCGTCATGGAATAAGAAGAAATGTGAGGTATCTGTAATTCAATGAGCTGCTGAATATTATGTTCCCATTTTGGGTTGCTAAGTAGCGGAAACCCATAGATCAGATCGGCTGTTATATTTTCAAAACCCGCATCCTGGACCCTTTTGATAGAGCTTTGGGCTTCACGAGCGGAATGGGCTCTGTTCATCCATTTCAAGTCCTCTTCAAAAAATGATTGTATACCAATGCTAAAACGATTGATCAGGGTTTGCCGAAATTCTCTCACTTTTTGAGGATTCAGATCATCAGGATTTGCTTCTAGGGTGATCTCAGCTGTAGAAGAAACTTCATAAAGGTCAGTTATTGCTCCGATTAGGATTTGTAACTCATCAGCGCTGAGTAATGATGGAGTGCCTCCACCAAAATAGATCGTTTCTATCGTTTCTGCTCCTAAATAATTCTTTCTTAAATTAATTTCTTGACTTAATGCCTGGAGCATTTGGTCTTTGTACTGTGGCGATGTACTGAAATGAAAATCGCAGTAGTGACAGGCTTTTTTACAGAAAGGGATGTGGAGATAAATTCCGGCCATGGTACAAATCTACAACAAATACCGGCAGAGCCAATTAATTGCACTAGCTAGGAATTTTTAACTTTTTCAGATAATTTTTCTCTTCGATACTTCGCCATATTGATCAGGAAAACACTTCCCAGGATGATTATAAGTCCAGCAACTTGAATGACCGTAATTTTTTCATTTGCAAAAAATACTCCAAGAAGCACAGCTACAACAGGGTTTACATACGAGTGTGTGCTAACCTGCATGGCAGTTCGCACTTGGAGTAGCCATACGTATGCGCTAAATCCAGCGATAGAACCCATACTTACCAGATAAGCAACGGCGAACCATGAATCGGATGACACTTCACTCCAATGAAATGCGCTAAATTCATCGCGAATGAAAATGCCTGGAATAAAGGCAATTCCTGCAGCCATGATTTGCCAGGTTGTTGAAACAATAATTGGCCCCTCTGCAGATTTGTACTTTGAATAGAGAGATCCCCCTGCCCAAGTAACCGCTGCAAATAGTAAGAGTATCATGCTGCTCATTTTTACAGGAGTGCTTTCTGTTATTGAAAAGATTTGTAAAATTTGTTCACTAAAGAGTAAAATCACCCCTGCCAGCCCAATAAGCATTCCAGCAATGATTGATTTACTTCTGAAATTTTCAGACCATTTAGGCTTGTCAAGTAATACAAACCATAAAGGTGCAGATGAAACAGTAATGGCAACCATAGCACTTGGCATGCTTTGTTCCACCCAAATAACAATTCCGGTTCCAAAAAATAAAAGCAATACCCCACTGATAGCTGCGTGTTTGATACCCTTTATAGCAAATAGTTTTTCACCTTTTATAATACACCATATTGCCATGAGCAAGCCTGCTAAAATAAAACGAAAGGCGCCCAAAATAAATGGCGGAAACCCCTTTATGGCAATCTGAATAAAGAAATAGGTTGAGCCCCAAACAAGATAAATAATTGCAAATGCAAGAATTACCATTATTGGTGATGCGGATTTGTTTTTTGATACAGACATTTATTCTTTAGGTATTAATACTTGTTGTTGTTCTTTCGTGGTTTCAAGAACAATGCTGGTTTTAGTGATAGTTATATCAGCAATTTTACTCATGCTGTTTCGCATCATTTCTAATAGCGAGGCTGAATCGGTAGTGCGTATTTTTACAAGAAAACAATGATCGCCTGCAATCTGATGAACTTCTTGTACCCCTGCAATTTTTGCAAGTTCAATGCCAGTCTCACTATTCCCTATTCCTTTGCCTGCTTGAATGTAAACAAAAGCAATTAGGTTTTGATTTAATGCAGCTGGATTTATTCGGGTTGTATATTGTACGATAATTTTCTTTTGTTCCAATTTTTTAACCCTCTCAAATACTGCAGATGGGGCCATATTTAATACCCGCGCAATATCAGCATTGGATATCCTCGAATTTTCCTGCATTAAGCTTAGAATTTCGAGATCTATTTTATCAGATAAGTGCTCTTTATGATTCATTGTTCGTTAAAACTAATAAAATTAGAATAATATTCAAATTTATATTGTATTTAAAGAATAATATTCTTTTTTTATCAACTTTAATTGGTTTTTCATTGCCATTAAATAAAAAAAACAATTTATTTGATATCAGCGATCATATTCAAATTTTCAAGTCAAAAAGATATTTAGGAAACAAAAATAAAAAAGTGGAAATTTGAAATAATAGAGTTTTCTGGTTTTATGGATTTTAGCTAAGGATGATCAAGCGGTTTTTCGGTTTTATACTGATAGTATTCTTAATGAATCCTCTTGTTTTTGCGCTGGTTGACGGCAGCAAATCAAATTTTAGGCAGCTGAATTTTCAAGAGTCTAATAAACGCTTGGACTCAGTTACTTTGGTGCAGCCGAAAATTTTCATAGATTCAGCAAACGCTATAAAAGATTCCCTTTCTACTGTTTGGATAAAGGCGCCTGATCCAAATAGGCCTAATCGTTTTTTGGATAGCCTTATTTCACTCTACAAAATTGAAAATCTTGATTTCAATTCCTGGGCAAGTAAATTTCAAAAAAAATCCGTTCGGTATGATGCAGGTAGTCCAAGAACCTATAGAGAAACATGGGTCATTGCAGTAGTTTTATTTCTTGTTTTATTTTTTGCGGTGATCAGGTTCTTCTTTCCTTCAGAGCTAAACACCATCGTACTCGCCTTTTATAGTAATCAGGCTTTAAGTAAGATTAATAAGGAAGATTCTCTATTTAATTCCTGGCCATTTATATTTCTTTACCTTTTATTTGGTTTGAACACAGGGCTTTACCTTTATTTATCTGGGAAGTATCTGGATATATCTTACCCCGCTAAAGGATTTGAATTGTTTATTTACTTATCAGCGATAGTTGTTGGCTTATTCACAATGAAAATTATTGCCTTGCGGATCTTGGGATTTCTTTTCGATGTGCAACGTTTGGTTAGAGAGTACGTATCTGTTTTATACCTTAGTTATTTCAATGCAGCTATACTATCTCTACCTGTAGTAATTGCTTTTAGCTTAACCAGCTATCGTTTTGCAGTTATTTACAGCTATATTGGAGTAGCAATGGTCATACTAATTTTCCTTCTCCAGTTTCTTCGGGCGGGGGCTAATATTTTATCTAATTACAAGTTTCCTAAAGTTTATTTAATTATTTATCTTTGTGCCCTCGAATTCTGTCCTTTAATTATCTTACTTAAAGCACTTGGGTATTAAGCCCCATGACAAATATGCAAGTATCTTCAACTGAGAAACCAAGGAAAGTAAAAAGCATCCTGGTTACCTTACCAAAGCCGGATTCCGAAAAATCGCCATATTTTGATTTGGCAAAAAAATACAATCTGAAAATTGACTTTAGGTCCTTTATTCATGTTGAGGGTGTTCCTGGAAAAGAATTCAGGAAAGAAAAGATCAATTTGGCAGAATTCACTGCTGTTATTTTTACCAGCAAAAATTCAGCAGATCATTTTTTTAGAATTTGTGAAGAGCTGCGCTTTGATGTCCCTGCCGATATGAAATACTTTTGTATTTCAGAAACGATTGCTCTTTACCTTCAAAAATACATTCAATACAGGAAGAGGAAGATATTTTTTGGGAAACAAACTGCTGCCGACCTTGCAGAGGTACTTAAAAAGCATACAACCGAGAAATTTTTATATCCATGCTCGGATGTTGCAGCTGAAGAAACTCAAAAATTTTTGAATACTAACGGTTATGATTTTAAAACTGCCGTGTTATTTCATACTGTTTGCAGTGATCTTTCTGATCTGGCAGAGGTGTTTTATGATGTGATTGTATTCTTTAGTCCAAGCAGCATCCATTCTTTGTTTATCAACTTCCCTGATTTTAAACAAAATTTCACCCGTATTGCTGCCTTTGGAGCTAGCACACATAAAGCAGTTCTTGAGCATGAATTAGTTATGAATATACCCGCACCAACTCCTGAAGCACCTAGTATGACGATGGCTTTGGAGCAATATATTAAACAGGTTAATAAGTAAAAATTAGATTCAATGAAGGATTTATCAAAATTTATGTTGAAATTTTGGTAATCTTTTAATGAATTAGACTGTGTTATAAAAATAGTTTACCGCATCCAAAATAGATGCTTTATTTTGCCGTTATAGTAATTATTTAATTGCGTTTAAAGCTTTCTTTTTATCAGAAATGTTCTGTTTGAACGCGGGTGGATTAGTTTTATCGTATATAGTATTATGTAATTTTATTATATTCGAAATTATTTTGTTGATGGAATGCTAAATTGGGATTGTTTAAAATGAGAAAAATATACTTTATCGCTCTTGCAGCTTTGTTCATAATGGGTACTAGCTGTGGTAAAGGTGGAAGCAATGGTGAATTAGTTGGTGTTACAACCAAAAAGTTTAAGAACAAGGAGGTTCCATTTGGGATGGTTTACATTCCGGCCGGAACTTTTGTGATGGGTCAAACTGATCAGGATATAACTTTTGCGCAAATTTCACAGAATAAGCAGGTTACTGTTCAGGCTTTTTATATGGATGAAACTGAGATCAGCAATAAAGAATACCGTCAGTTTGTGAACTGGGTTCGTGATTCAATTGCTATTTCCACTTATCTTCAGGATGATCAATATTATCTTAAGCCAAAGGGACAGGCAGATCCTAATGCAGCAGGTAAAAAATATATCAACTGGAAAAAAGTTGGAAATGGAAGTGCTATTTGGGGTGGAAAGAAGGGTAAAGGCGCATCAGCAAACGGACCCAAATTACAGGCCATGTATTACCAGGGAGATGACAGGGTCTTTGATCGGAATGAAATTGATGTGAGGCAACTAAAATATAATTTCGCCATCATGAAGTTAAGGGATGCAGCAAATAGTAGAAAAAATCTAACCTCTAAACGTTCTGATTTTATTCTCAGAGATACAGTTGGAGTTTATCCGGATACCTTAGTATGGTTGTCTGATTTTGCTTATGCACAGAATGAGCCGATGGTTAAGGGGTATTTCTCGCATCCTGCGTATGCAAATTACCCTGTTGTTGGTGTAAACTGGCGTCAAGCACGTGCTTTCACAGTTTGGAGAACTCGTTTTAATGAATCTTATAAAGAAAGTCGCCGTCTTCCAAAGAGAGCCGATTATGAACTTCCTACCGAGGCAGAATTTGAATATGCTGCACGTGGTGGTAGGGTAGGTACAACTTTCCCTTGGGGAGGTCCATATATAAGAAATGCAAAAGGTTGTCTGATGGCTAACTTTAAGCCCGGACGTGGTAATTATATTGATGATGGCGGAGCAATCACTGTGAATGTGAAAGCTTATTATCCAAATGATTTTGGCTTATATAATATGGCCGGAAATGTTGCAGAATGGACTTCATCTGCATTTGACGAGTCTTCATCAACATTTACTCATGATTTAAACCCGGCATTTAGCTATGAAGCTAAATCAGATGATCCTGAAGTTTTAAAACGTAAAGTTGTTCGCGGTGGTTCATGGAAAGATATAGGTTACTTTCTCCAAAATTCAGTAAGCAGCTTTGAATACCAAGACACGGCAAAATCTTATATCGGGTTCCGTTGTATCACAAAATACCAGGGTCGTGACATCAAAGACAGGCTTTAAAATTTAAATTTCCCTCATATAATTCATAAATAGTATTATGGCTCAAAAGAAAAAATTCAAACTAGGTATTAATACCTTAATTTCCTGGGGTGCTTCCGTTGTAATCATTGGTTTGATGTTCAAGATTCTGCATTGGAAGGGTGGTGAGTATATGATTGCAATAGGTTTGATAACAGAAGCGATTTTATTTTTTGTGTTAGGTTTTCAGTCAGAACCTGTAGATCCAGATTGGACAAAGGTATATCCTGAGCTTGAAGAGGATTTTAAAGGAGAAGTTTCCCGCTCAAGCGGAAATGGCTCAGCATCTTCAACTGCAGCCCTAGATCAAATGCTGACAGAAGCCAAAATTGGCCCTGAGCTTATCGAAAGTCTTGGACTTGGTTTACGCACATTTGGAGATAAGGTATCTGCCATATCGGGCATAGCGGATACTGCAAGTGCTACAACTGAACTAGCTTCAAAAGTAAAAACTGCTTCCGGAAGTTTTGATAATCTAAGTCAAGCGTTTGAAAATGCTACATCCAGCCTAAGAGAAATGGCTGATACAAATATTGATTCAAGGTCTTATCATGATCAGATCAACGCACTTGCTAAAAATATTTCTGCTTTAAATGCAGTTTATGAATTAGAATTGCAAGATTCCAGTGCTCATTTGAAGTCAATGAATAAATTTTATCAGAATCTTTCATTGACCATGCAAAATTTCAATGAGTCTATGGAAGATTCTAAACAGTTCAAAGAGGAAGTAAGCAAGTTAGCTAAGAACTTATCATCCTTAAATGCTATTTATGGAAATATGTTATCAGCGATGAATCAGCCAAACAAATCTTAATTGACGTATACGTATTATAAATCTTAAATTTTTAAATAAAATTGCATGGCTGGAGGTAAACAAACCCCAAGGCAGAAAATGATTGGAATACTGTACCTTGTTTTACTTGGTTTGGTAGCGCTGAATGTCAGTGATTCAATTTTGGAAGCTTTCAAAAATTTAACGGATAGTCTTAATGCTTCAACCCAAAATGTTCAAAGCGGTGTTGAAGCTACCTATGCTTCATTCGAGGCCACTAAGCTCAAAGATGAACCTGCCAGGGCCAAACCTATTTATGATAAGGCTAAACTGGCCAGTTCTTATACCAATGAACTAGAAATCTACGTAGCAGATTTGAAAAAGCTTTTTGAACAAGAAGGTGGAGGTTACGATGAGTCAACTGGAGATATCAGTAAGAGAGATAATCTTGATATTTCTCCTCGCTTAATGATCAATGATAATCGTGCTTCTAAGCTAAAGAAAAAGATAAATGATACTCGTAGTAAATTACTTGGGCTTCTTGACGAAAAAGAGCGTAAAAGTATCAGTTTTTCATTAGAAGCTAAAGATCCTCCAAGTCGTGGGGGTATTTCAAGAAGCTGGGAACAGTCTAATTTTGGAGATGGTATACCTCTCACAGCTGCACTTACAGCATTAGCAAAAATACAAGCAGATACTAAGAATGCGGAATCTGAAATTGTGAAACGTATTCTTGGAAAAATGGATATAGCGGTTGTTAATCTGGATCAATTTTCAGCTGTAGCAGTTGCTCCTACATCCTATTTAATCATGGGTCAACCTTATACAGCAGAAGTTTTCTTGACTGCATCAGATTCAAAATCTAGTCCGGATATTACAGTTGGAGGGTCAAGACTTCAAATAAAAGAAGGTAAAGGTACGTATACTGTTAATACGGCTAAGGAAGGTATTTTTAGCTGGACAGGTACTGTTCGTGTAAAACAAACTGATGGTTCTATAAAAACTTATACTACTCCTGAACAAAAATATCAGGTAGCCAGACCGTCAGTGGTTGTTTCACCGGATAAGATGAATGTGTTTTATGTAGGTGTACCTAACCCTGTTTCTGTATCAGCACCAGGTATACCTAAAGAGAATTTATCGGTAACAATCAGCGGTGGTTCTATCTCTGGGTCTAATGGTAAGTATACGGTTAATGTTACTTCACCAGGATCTGTTGCCAAAGTAAATGTCTCATCAAATATTAATGGCAAAGTTCAAACTATTGGTTCAAGTGATTTTCGTGTTAAGCGTATTCCTGATCCAAAAGCGAAATTTGCTGGTAAAACAGGTGGAAGCCTGAGTTCTGTTATTATAAAATCACAAGGATCAATTTTTGCTATCCTTGATCAATTTGATTTTGATGCGAAATTTGATGTAACCAGATTTAGTTTGGTAATTGCCAGGCCACGTGCAGACGTTGTAGTGCTGCAAGCCACAGGGAATACTTTTAGCCCGCAAATGCGTGCTGCTATTGCCGCAGTGACTCCTGGAACCCGTGTAATTTTTGATGATATTGTTGCTGTGGGTCCTGATGGAACTCAAAGGCAGCTTGATCCAATGGCCTTTAAAGCAAATTAATTGGTATGAAAAAGATAATTTTTGCCTTGATCCTTATAGCTGGTACTCTGCAACTGAGTGCACAGGCTCCAAATTTAAATAATAGCATCAAGCCTAAGCCAACTGAGAGGCCGGTTGATGGATTTTATCAAAAAACAAATGTTCTGAACTCCAGAGTAACGCCCTATGCAGGTTTAAAAGAATCTGATGTACTGTTCAGTAAACGTATATGGAGGGAAATTGATCTTCGTGATAAGGTAAACATGATTTTCGCATCTCCTAAGTCTAGGTTAATTACTATTCTTACTGATGCGATTCAGGCGGGTGAGCTTACCGCATACGATGCAAGCAGTACAAAAAATGATGTAAATGGCGACGAGTTTTCTGCTGTTTTGAAACCAGAGGAAGCAATGGCGAGGTTTGCTGATAGCGTATTGGTTCCTACTTTCGATAAAGATGGAAATCAGACCGGTACAGTCGTAAAAGCTGGCGAATTCAATCCGGATAGTATTATTAAATTCCGTATTAAAGAAGACTGGATCTTTGATAAGCAGCGTTCCGTATTTGAGCCTAGAATTGTAGGAATTGCACCCATGGTTCGAATTTCTGCGGCAGGTCAAGCATTTGATGAGCAGCCTGCTTTCTGGATCTATTTTCCTGAAGCTCGTCATATTTTAGTTACTAAAGCAGTTGTTAATCGAGGCAATGATGCAACAGGCCTGAGTTATGACGATATTTTTATTAAGCGTATATTTTCAAGTTATATTGTAAAAGAATCTAATACTGAAGATCTCAGGATTAAAGATTATGCTATGGGAATTGAACGGCTATATGAGTCGGAGCGGGTTAAGAAAGCATTGATGGACTTTGAGCATGACCTTTGGTCGTTCTGATCATACCTTATCAAAATATTTAATAAGCCGGCAGAATTGATTTTTGCCGGCTTTATTGTTTGAAGTAGTTTAAAAGCGAAACTGCCTGACTTTTGTTTAATACTTCCAGTAATTCTACTTCTGTAGATTCCCGTATTTTTTTTACAGATTTGAAATGCCTTAATAGCTTCTCTGCGGTGGTTCTTCCAATACCGGGCACACGTTCTAGTTCAGTTCCTAAAGTTGCCTTATTTCGTATTTTTCTGTGGAACGTAATACCAAAGCGGTGTGCTTCATCCCTAAGTTGTTGTATGATCTTTAAGGTTTCTGATTTTTTATCCAAATACAAAGGGTATTGGTCGCCGGGATAATACAGCTCCTCTAGGCGTTTAGCAATTCCAATGATGGTAACCTCTTTCTCTATCCCCAATTTTTTCAGACTTTTTATTGCAGATGAAAGTTGTCCTTTTCCACCATCAATAATAATTAATTGCGGAAGTGTTTCTTTTTCATCCAGTATTCTACGATATCTTCTGAATACAGCTTCCTCCATAGTTGCAAAATCATCAGGACCTTCAACTGTTTGAACATTAAAGTGCCGGTAATCTTTCTTAGAAGGTTTAGCATCCTTAAAAACTACTATGGCTGATACGGGAAATTTGCCCTGGAAATTGGAATTGTCAAAACATTCGATATGTCTGGGTAACTGATTGAGGCGCAGGTCTTTCTTCATCTGCTCAAGCAAACGGTCGGTTCTTAATTCCGGATTTAACTTTTCGTACTGATCTAGTTTTTCGCGTTTGAAAAATATCACATTCTTCTGAGATAGTTCCAGTAATTTTTTCTTCTCACCCAATTTCGGCACTATAAATTTGATTCCAGAATCGGGAAAATCCATTTCAAAGGGTACGATGATCTCTTTTGAATGGCTATCAAATCTGGTTCGGAATTCGGTAATGGCAATGCTTAAAAGTTCTTCGTCGGTTTCATCCAATCGTTTTTTCATCTCCAGGGTTTGGGTTTGAATAACGGTACCATTCATTACTTTCAGAAAGTTGACAAATGCGTGTTTTTCGTCGGTTGCAATGCTGAATACATCAACATCGGTAATGGATGAATTAACAATGGTTGATTTACTTTGGTAATGGGCCAGAAGATCATACTTAGATTTAAGTAGGTGTGACAGCTCAAAATTTAGCGCTGCAACTGAATCGTCAAGTTGTTTCTTTAGTCTTTTGATTACTGCACCTGTCTTTCCATTCAGGATATCTTTTATTTCTGAAATACTCTGATCATAGTCCTCCTCTTTTTGAAAAGCCTGGCAAGGACCCTTGCAATTACCTATTTGATATTCAAGGCATACCCTGAATTTACCCGCATTTATATTTTCAAGTGAAAGAGGCAAACTGCAAGTTCTTAAAGGATATATCTCTTTGATCATCCCAAGAATGGTATGCATCATGCCAACAGAGGCATAGGGGCCAAAATAGGTTGATCCGTCTCTAATGATTTTTCTGGTCCAGAATAGACGTGGAAACTTTTCATTTTTTATGATGATCCAGGGATAGGTTTTATCATCCTTCAATAAGATATTATACCTTGGCTGATGTTTCTTTATCAGGCTATTTTCCAATAACCAGGCATCAATCTCAGTATCAACAATTGTAAAAGTGACTTTTTTAACCTTACTTACTAGTACTCTTGTCTTTGCATTGATCCGAAAATTATCTTTATTGAAATAGGAAGAAACCCTGTTCTTCAAATTTTTTGCCTTTCCAATGTAAATCAATTCTTCAGATTCAGACCAAAACTGATATACCCCAGGTTTTTGGGGTATATTTTTTAAGTCAGATCGGTAATCAAATGTTTTCATTAGGGGCTATGATCAGATAAGTGCCTGGCTTGTTTCTTAAAAACCAAGTTTTTTATCCAGTTCAGATTCTCCGGCTTGTTGCTGTGTGTAGGCGCCACAGTCAATGGTAGTTGCGATTCCTCCCTTGGGTAGTGGAAAATCACCTTTGGTATATTTTAACTTAGGATCTGCATAAACCTTTTGCATGTAGAGCGCAAATATTGGAAGTGCAGTATTTGCACCCTCTCCAAAATTTGTTGAACTAAAATGGATTGCTCTATCTTCTGCACCTGTCCATACTCCGGTTACCAGTTCGGGAGTAATTCCCATAAACCAGCCATCTGAATTATTTTGTGTAGTTCCAGTTTTTCCACCAATTGGGTTTGTTAGTTTGTATTTCCATCCTAGTCTTACTCCAGTTCCTTCTTTAACAACAGCTTTAAGCATATCTGTCATTACATAGGCGGTTTGTTCATCTAGTACAACTTTAACCTTTGGTCGACGTTCGTAAATAACGTTTCCGTTCTTATCCTCAATTCGCAAAAGATAGATTGGCTCTGTCCAAACTCCGTGGTTTACGAAGACAGAGTAGGCACCAACCATATCATATACCGAAGCATCAAATGAACCCAAACAAATTGATGGAACTGCAGGAACATCACTTGTTATTCCCATATTCTTTGTAAGCGTTGCAACAGCAGTTTGCCCTACCTGTTTCATCATGTAGGCGGTTACATAGTTTTGGGAATTTGCCAGTGCTTTTTTCAGAGTGAGGTTGCCAGGTATTGGATTATATGCTTTGGGAGTCCAAAACGTGCCATCGCCTGCATCTATACTTACAGGTTCATTTGCTACGGTATAGCAAGGCGAAAAACCTCCATTACCAATTGCAACGGCATAGGTAAAAGGCTTTGCAGTAGAGCCTACTTGCCGCGTCCCCATTTTTACCTGATCATACTTAAAATGGGTGAAGTTAGTTCCGCCTACCCAAGCCCGAATATAGCCGGTTTGAGGCTCCATTGACATAACGGCATTTCGAAGCATCAGTTTATAGTATTTGATAGAATCGATTGGCCGCATGAGGGTATCTATTTCTCCTCGCCAGCTGAAAACACTCATTCGAGTTGGTAGCCTGAAATTTTGTAGGATTTCCTCTTCCGTTTTTCCTTCTGCTTTTAATTGCTGATATCTGTCTGAGCGACGCATTCCTTGATCGATAAGGCTCTTGGCCTCTTTGAAATTAAAGGGGTCGCGACCATTCCATGAGTTGTTGAACTGTACCTGTAGTATTTTAAGATATTCCTGCTGCGCTTGTTCAGCATAATTCTGCATATGTGAATTCAAGGTGGTGTAGATCTTTAAACCGTCTCTATCAAGATCATATGGTGTACCATCGGCTTTGTAAATAGAATTCTCTTCGAGGGTTAGCTGAATATCTTTCTTTAATACAGCCCTGAAGTAAGGTGCTGAACCTTCGTTATGATCCGAAGGATTAAATACAAGTTTTAAGGGTATTGTTTTAAGACGTTCTTCTTCAGTATCACTTATGTAATTAGCCTTACTCATATTTTCTATCACTGTATTTCTTCGTAGAAATGCTCTTTCAGGGTTGCGATATGGGTTATACAGCGAAGGCCCTTTTAACATTCCGATCAAAATCGCTGCCTGTTCAGGCTCAAGTTTGTCGGGAGTAGTACTGAAATATGTTCTGGCGGCAGATTTGATTCCAAATGTATTGTATGACCCAAAATCTACAGTATTTAGATACATTGTAATGATTTCTTCCTTGGTATACTGACGTTCAAGTTTAACTGCAACTATAAGTTCCTGAGATTTTTGAACAAGTCGTTTGATGAAATTTTTTGATCGACCTTCTTTAGAAAAAAGATTTAAGGCAAGTTGCTGTGTAATAGTGCTTGCCCCTTGCCTTTTCCCTAACAGATTATAGAATATCACCGTGAAGGTTCGTCTAAAATCAATTCCTGAATGGTTGTAAAAACGGATGTCTTCTGTTGCAATTAACGCATTTATAACATTGGGTGAAATTTCATCATATCGCACATTGGAACGGTTTTGTACATAATAAGTCCCTAATACAACATTGTCATCTGAAATTACTTCAGATGCCTGATTGCTTTTGGGATTTTCCAATGCCCTCAGGTCAGGCAGCCTGCCAAAAAGACCAAGTCCGATGCTGAAGATCAGGATTGCTCCAAACGCAATAACTCCAATGATCCACTTCCAAAACCGGATGGTATATTGTTTTAATTCATGCTGCGTTAATTGCGTACTCATAAATTTTAATTGTTAATAGTTCTTTTTATAAAATTCAACATAACGTTCAAGTGTTTCTACATCACTGATCTTATCTAAATTCTGTTTGTTTATAAAAAAGGTACTGTATTTAGTAGCAGGTATTTTCATAATATCTCTAATCAGGGAATTGATTTGATTAAAGTAATTTTTTGCTGCCTCCAAACCGGTAAGCGGGCCAACAAATATCAATTGATGTTGGTTATCAATTGATTTTAATTGATGTTTAATAACCGTGCCAGGTAAATTTACCCTATTAAATTGCCCGATGCCAAAACGTGATGAACTTAAATTAACCGAGGGGTCAGAAACATTGACAACAAAGTAGTAGTCGGCAGATTCTTCAAGGTTAAAAAACTCAATTACTTTTGGAATTTCAGGCTTTATTCCCTCCTTTTTTGCCTCTGGATCTATTGTTTTTTCAGGCAGAGCCGGTATATTAGTTGTGTTCGGTGCAGATTTTTGTGCCGTATTTTGCTTTGCAACTATAACGTGTTCCAATACCGGTTCTTCAATAAACGAATTTTCCTTTGAATCATTATCAAGTAAAGCAAAAACACGGCTTGACATGCTAGTCCTATTCGAATCAATAAATGCCAGATGCAGCTTTACTAGGGGTACTATAAGCTGATCATCCGGGTTCGACTCTACAATATTTTTAAATGCAATTTCAAGCCGATCAAGTTTTTGTAAGTGGCCGAGTGCAAGTGATTCTAAATAAGCTAGCTGAACAGATAGTTTTTTAACACCTGCCTGCAATTTTTGCTGTTCAACCCGTTTCAATACATCAGCATAATTCTTGCTTGTATATAAATTATATACTTCATTATAAAAGCGATTGAAAGAGAGCTCCTGTTCATCAGCTTTCTGACTATATTCAGGATCAAGAATAATTTTTGCAAATGGAGATTCAGGATATTTATTCAGAAGAATATTTTTGTATTCATCAGATCGTTTTGGATTTACATCGCGATATAGTCTGTATAAATTATAATACACAGCTAATTGGTTTGAATTTTCTGGGAATCGTTTAAGCAATTGCTCATATGTTTTTACTGCTTCTGCAGTATCTGTGGATACTTCACGATAATAGTTGGCGATATCATACATCGCAGAAGCGATTTTTTGATCGGATGCCAATTTCATCTCTCCATTAAGCGGTATAGATTCAGTTAATTTTTTTCTCAATGAGTCTAGATTCACTGCATTTTCCGTAATTTTTAATTGTTGGAAAGGATCTTTATCTGGCGTTTGAAGCGGGCTTGCCCCATTAGAGATATCATTCGCAGTTTTCTGACTTCTTCTCCAGTTATCTTCTAATTTTCGAGTACCCCATCTCTTTTTAAAATCTGCAAGGCCCTGATTTAAGGCAATAGAATTATTGAAATAAAATTTACTGTCTCCACTTGTACTACTAATTTGATTTTTAGAAGATCCACCTGATTGGTTGCTCGCTATTCTTGTCTGCATTTTCAGCGCTTCAAGCTTGACCAGTGAATTAACTTTGATAGTTCTGTCAGATTCAGGCAGTGCAGCAAGCATTTGTAAGGTGTCTTCACGGGCAATAATAGATAAACGATCGGCAAGAAGTTCCAGGTTATCTGCTTTCTTTTTTATCAATGCATAGTCGGGGTAAATGGGCGGAAGCGCTAACAGCGTGCTGTCGTAATAAGCTTTTGATTTAACATAATCGGTTTGATTAAAATAGAGCTCTGCTAGCTTAAGGTAGGCTAGCCCTTTTTGAGTGACATTTTTTGTACTCTTTGCTATTGCGTTATTGTAATTTTCAATTGCTTTGTCAATATTTTTGGCATCGGCATAACTATTAGCAATCTGGAAGTAGATCTGATCAGTAAAATCTCGGTTTTTATCATCTTTAAGCATTGCAGCTATCTGCTTGGTGAGGCCGCTAGTATCACCAATTAACTTATTTTTCAGATTGATAGCGCTGAGTTTTGCATTAAAGGCCATGTCGAAAGGGGCATTGCTTTTTAACACCCTGGTATAATTCAAATATGAATCCTTTTGCAGGCCATTGATTTCCTGAAGCTGGGCAATTAGGTAGGTCCAGCGTATTTTGCGCTGTTTGTTTACGGTTGATTTTATGGCTTTTTCAAGTAGAGTGATAGCTTGAGCATCCTCTTTTGCATAAATATGAAGTTGTGCCCGAATGGCATAAATATCGGATGCTGATTTTTTTTCTGAGCGAATATATCTAAGCGCTGAATCAATCGTAGCTTCAGCTTCTTTTAACCTGTTGGATGCTATGAGAGATCTTGTTTTCCATGCAAGTGATGCCTGTTTGATTTCTTTTTCTTTAGGATAGTTTAAGTAAACATAATTAAAGTATTCAACGGCATTGTAAAAGTTGGATTTCAGATGATTGGCTTTCCCAATTAAAAAATAAGCATTATCTACATATTTACTTAATGATTTCTGATTTGCGATGGTATTAGCCTTTAGTATTGCATCATCCAGTTTTTTAAATTCAGACTGAGAAATACTTTCATTCGGTTCCTTATAGACGGGTATGACGCGGTCGTAGTTGTCTGAATAAGCTAGCTGTATATTTCGTTCGCTTTCATTGATCAGTTCTTTAGCGTTGTACAAAATATTATAATGAGCGGTTAGGTTCTGCATGCCACGACTGGCCACAGTTTCTTTTTGTGTAGTGCAGGAGGTTAAGCAGAGGCAAAAAGTGCAGCTTAAAAATAAATAACGAAGGATAACTTGAATAGTTGATCTCAAATTAATCAGGCTTGAATTAGTATAACAGAATCCTTGCAAAGATATTTTATCAGAATGGATTTGTTGGGATAAATATAAACTCTTTCTGTATAAAAACATGCTTCATTTTGGTACCTAATTATCAGAATCTAACGGTAATTAAATATAAAAAAGACGTAAAATACAGGACAATATTCTAGCACTTGTATTTATTTCAACCATTTAAGGCTTAAATTTTCTAATTTTGTATCGTAAATATTCAAAAATGGGGAATGAAGATAATAAGCCAAATTTCAACACTGATAATGACTCTGGAGGACAGGCATACGGTAATTATGCTAAGTACACAGGTATGGCATTTCAAATGATGGCTATTATTGGAGGATCTGCATTTATTGGGCATAAGATAGATCAATGGTTTGACCATAAAGTTCAATGGGTTACTGCAATTGCCTGTGTTTTTGGGGTTTGCCTTTCAATTTACCAAACGATTAAACAACTTAAGGCATGAGCATTCCTCGTTTTATAATTTATTTCATTCTTTTTATATTTTTTTTAGCTATTCCTCCATTAGTTGCCCAATATTATTTTCCGATTGAAGGATTAATTATTCCGAGATTCTGGCTTTTGTTCTGGATATTTTCTGTCCTAACTTTAGGCATCAATCTATTTGGTTTTTGGAGAATGAGTATTAGCATCAATGCTTCAGGCCAGGCTCTGCTTGGTAGTATTACTATTAAGTTGCTCATTTGCACGCTCATAGCTTTTCTTTACATCAGCGAAAACACGGTAGATCCGACAAAATTTATCATCAATTTTTTTTATTTATATTTCTTTCATACAGTGTTTGAAATATATTGTTTGTTATGTAACTTGCACAACCCAAAAATTAAGTAAATTCCTTATAATAAATGGATTTGAGCCATATTTTCAATTCAAAAAAAATCTTAAGAGTATCGTTTTATGCGGTATTATTTTCGTTATTGAGTTTTTCTGCCAATTCTCAGGAGCATGCAACAGCAGATACTGCACATGAACCAGCTACTGCAGAACATGGCGAGGTAGCAGAGAAAGATGAAGATATTTCTAAAGTGATTCTGCACCATATTGCTGATTCACATGAATGGCATTTTTTTGGAAATATTTCTATTCCATTGCCAGTTATTCTTTTGACAGACAAAGGATTGGTGACGTTTCTTTCAAATAAATTTGGCCATAATGATCATGGTACTGAAATTATTGATGTAGCGGGCACTCAACTTGTTAATTATCATGGCAAGTTCTATTATCCTTCTAAAGTAAAAAGTGCTGATGGCACATACATCTCATATGATGCTAAAGGGGAGCTATTGAATGGAAAACCATTGGATGTTTCAATGACCAAGAATGTAGTTTCCTTATTGATTTCTGCGATAGTCCTTTTAATTGTCTTTATTGGCATTGCCAATTCCTATAAAAAGCGTGAAGGTAAAGCCCCAAAAGGCTTACAATCAATACTTGAGCCAGTTATATTATTTGTTCGTGACGACATTGCCAAGCCTCAATTGGGTCATAAGTATAAAGGTTTTATGCCTTACCTCTTAACAATATTTTTCTTTGTTTGGTTAAACAATCTGATGGGATTGGTTCCTTTCTTTCCGGGTGGTGCAAATCTTTCAGGGAATATTGCAGTTACTATGATGTTGGCACTATGCACATTTGTTTTAACAACCGTTAATGGTAATAAGAATTATTGGGGACATGTATTTACCCCTCATGTTCCTTGGTGGTTATATCCATTAATTATTCCAGTAGAGATTATTGGTTTGTTTACTAAACCCATAGCCTTGATGATTCGTTTGTTTGCAAATATTACAGCTGGTCATATATTGGTTTTAAGTTTAATTTCTTTAATTTTTATATTGAAATCAGTATTTGTTGCGGGAGTTGCTATACCGTTTGTATTGTTTATTAGCGTTATTGAACTAGTTGTTGGCTTTATTCAAGCATTTATTTTTACTATTTTATCGGCATTGTTTATTAGTATGGCTATTGAAGAAAAGTACGCCGAGCATTAATTGAATTTATTTTTGTTTTATATATATATATTAAAAATCAGATTATGATCGTAGGAAGTATCGCAGGTATCGGAGCTGGATTAGCAGCTATTGGTGCAGGAATTGGAATTGGAAGCATTGGTGGCAAGGCATTAGAAGGAATGGCTCGTCAACCAGAAGCAGCATCTCAAATTCAAACTACCATGTTAATTGCGGCTGCATTCGTAGAAGCAGTAGCTTTGTTTGCTGAAGTTATCGCGTTCTTAGGAACAGGGCAAGTAAACTAAAAAAAATAAGGCTTGTGCGATTGGCACCGGCCTTATTTTATTATTTTGATTGATTTATTAAATAATATAACAAATGATATTACTGGCATTAAATCCATTAGTTTCTCCGGATCCGGGCTTGTTCATCTGGTCAACAGTTACTTTTTTAATACTGTTTTTCCTGTTAAGCAAGTTTGCCTGGAAGCCAATAGTTAAAGCTCTTGATGAGCGTGAGCGTTCAATAGAAGATGCTTTGTCAAAGGCAGAAATGGCAAAAGCAGAGATGGCTAAGCTGATCAGCGAGAATGAAGATCTTTTAAAGGAAGCTCGTTTAGAGCGCGACAGCATTTTAAAGGAAGCAAAAGAGATTAAAGATCAAATCGTTAATGATGCAAAAGATTTGGCTAAATCTGAAGGAGCTAAGCTGATCGAAAAAGCAAAAATTGAGATCACTAATCAAAAGCTTGCTGCAATGGCAGAAATTAAAAATCAGGTTTCAAGCTTATCTATTGAGATCGCTGAAAAAGTTTTGCGCAAGCAATTCGAAGATCAGGGAAAACAGCAAGCGCTTGTTAATGACCTGTTAAAAGAAGTAAAACTTAATTAAGTTGACACCCGATAGTTATCGGGTTGACAGTTGACAGTTTGAAGGAATAAATTCAACTAACTAGCAACTAACAATCAACAACTAACAAAAATATGTCAGAAATACAAGTTGCATCGCGTTACGCAAAGGCTTTAATTGATCTCGCGGCTGAACAAAATAGTGTAGAGCCTGTTAAGAAAGATATTGAGCTATTTCTCGATACCTGCAGGGTTAATACACAGCTACAGGCAATTCTTAAGAATCCGATTATTAGTCTTGATAAAAAGGCGAATATTTTGGATGGTTTATTTGGCGATAAACTAAATAAAATGATCCTGTCATTCTTTAAAATTGCGGTTAGGAAAGGACGTTCCCAAGTTTTATATGCTACAGGAAAAGAATTTATCAATCAGTATAATATTTTAAAGAACGTAGTAAAGGCAACAGTAACATCTGCTTCTCCTTTAAGTTCGGATAATATTGCCCAGATCGAAGAAGTAGTTAAACAAGCAACTAAGGGTGAAGTTATTTTAACTGCCCAGGTTGATCCTGATCTAATCGGTGGGTTTATCTTGACGGTTGGTGATAAACAATTTGATACAAGTTTATCTAGCAAGCTGAATAAACTTAAAAAAGAATTTCAACAAAATTAATTACCCCAAAACCTGAAAAGGAATTGATTGCTTCCAATAGGGGTGGAGGCGTAAGATTTACAATATAAAACTCAAAAAATACTACTATGGTAGAGGTAAGACCAGATGAAGTTTCGGCGATTTTAAGACAACAACTGTCAGGCTTTAAATCGGAGGCCGAGCTCGAAGAGGTTGGTACTGTGTTACAAGTGGGTGATGGAATTGCCCGCGTATACGGTTTAACAAAAGTTCAATCAGGCGAGCTGGTTGAATTTGAAAACGGTTTGCAGGGTATCGTATTGAACCTTGAAGAAGACAACGTGGGTGTCGTGTTATTAGGTGCTTTTGATGAGATCAAAGAAGGTGCTACAGTAAAACGTACCAATAAGATCGCTTCCATCAAAGTTGGTGAAGGTATGCTAGGCCGTGTAGTTAATACATTAGGCCAGCCAATTGATGGCAAAGGTCCTATTGCCGGCGAAACTTATGAAATGCCATTAGAGCGTAAGGCGCCGGGTGTTATCTATCGCCAGCCAGTTACAGAGCCATTACAAACAGGTATCAAGGCAATTGATGCAATGATCCCTATTGGTCGCGGGCAACGTGAGCTTGTGATTGGTGATCGTCAAACCGGAAAAACTGCGGTTTGTATTGATACCATCATCAACCAAAAAGAATTTTATGAAGCAGGTAAGCCTGTATTCTGTATATATGTTGCTATTGGTCAGAAAAACTCTACTGTAGCACAAATATTAAAAGTATTAGAAGAGAATGGTGCTCTTCCTTACACAGTGATCGTTGCGGCATCTGCTGCTGATCCTGCTCCGATGCAGTTTTATGCTCCATTTGCTGGTGCTGCAATAGGTGAGTTCTTCCGTGATACGGGCAGACCGGCATTGATCGTTTATGATGATCTTTCTAAGCAGGCAGTTTCTTATCGTGAGGTGTCTTTATTGTTACGTCGCCCTCCAGGTCGTGAGGCTTATCCAGGTGATGTATTTTACCTTCACAGTCGTCTACTAGAGCGTGCTGCAAAGATTAATCAGAATGATTCCATTGCACAGTCAATGAACGATCTTCCTGAATCTATCAGACATATAGTAAAAGGTGGTGGTTCTTTAACAGCTTTGCCGATTATTGAAACTCAGGCAGGTGACGTTTCAGCATATATTCCTACTAACGTGATCTCGATCACTGACGGTCAGATATTCCTGGAGTCTAATTTATTCAACGCAGGAGTTCGTCCGGCTATTAACGTAGGTATTTCGGTATCTCGTGTAGGTGGTAACGCACAGATTAAGTCGATGAAAAAAGTTGCAGGAACCTTGAAGCTTGACCAGGCTCAATATCGTGAATTGGAGGCTTTCTCTAAATTTGGATCTGATCTTGACGCAGCAACAAAATCTGTACTTGATAAAGGTGCCCGTAACGTTGAATTGTTAAAGCAAGCACAGTTTTCACCTGAAACAGTTGAAAAGCAGGTTGCAATTCTATACGTTGGAACTAAAAACCTAATGAGAAATGTACCTGTAAACAAGGTCAAAGCATTTGAATTTGAATTTATCCAGCAATTAGATCAGCGTTATCCTGAAGTATTACAGGGGCTAAAAGCAGGTAAATTGGATGATACCATTACAACAGCTCTGGAAACAGTGGCTAAGGAGTTGGGTGATAAATATTAATTGAGATATCAGACATTAGATTTGAGATTTGAGATAAGACATTCGTCTTATCTCAAATACCTCACATCTTGCATCTAATAACAATGGCTAATTTAAAAGAAGTAAGAAATCGTATAGCATCAGTCACTTCGACTCAGCAGATTACCAAGGCCATGAAAATGGTTTCTGCCGCAAAGTTGAAAAGAGCTACCAGTGCAATTGTTCAGTTACGTCCTTATGCGAATAAGATGAGAGATATCTTGTCGAATTTATCTGCAAGTATGGATGGATCTAACTCTCCTTTTACTCAGGAACGCGAGCCAAATAAAGTGTTGATCATTGCTGTTTCTTCAAATCGGGGTCTTGCAGGTGCATTCAACATGAATGTGATTAAGACTACAAATAACCTGATCGCCGAGAAGTACGCTGAACAATACCGTAAAGGAGATGTTCAGATTGTAGCTATTGGTAAGAAGGTTCAGGATTTTTATGAGAAGCGTAAATACAATGTGATAGGGAATAACAATGAACTATACGCCAATCTGAGCTTCGAAAATACTTCGAAAATTACCGAAACTGTTATGGCTGGTTTTGCTAAGGGTGAGTATGACAGGGTTGAACTGGTATATAATCAGTTTAGAAATGCCGCTGTTCAGATCTTGACTACAGAACAACTATTACCAGTTCCAAAGTCAGATAATTTGAATGTGAGCAATACGCAAACTGATTATATTTTGGAGCCTACACAGGAAGAGATTGTTGAACAACTGATCCCTAAATCGATCAAAACTCAGGTATTTAAGGCAGTTTTAGACTCACATGCTTCAGAGCATGGCGCTCGTATGACGGCAATGGATAAAGCAACTGAGAATGCAGGTGATTTATTGAAGGCTCTTAAACTTTCATACAACCAGGCAAGACAGGCTGCAATTACAACCGAGCTTACTGAGATTGTGAGTGGTGCAGCAGCATTATCTAACGGATAATTAATTTTGAACTGAAAAATAGATTTATAAATATATACCTATTCAATAAACGGAAATGGAAGATTCATTAAATAAAAATAACGCAACTGCTGAAGCTAATAATCCGGCTCATTACAGTACTATTATTGTAGGTATAGTAATTGGCTTGATTGGTAT
The DNA here is from genome assembly GCA_947479815.1 of Sphingobacteriaceae bacterium. Classification (GTDB taxonomy): domain Bacteria; phylum Bacteroidota; class Bacteroidia; order Sphingobacteriales; family Sphingobacteriaceae; genus Daejeonella. The sequence continues at coordinate 4,162 of CANKAT010000022.1, read as the reverse complement.
ATTCCTACGTTTCACAGGCTCATGGCCTATGATCAGTATTGTATCCAATGTTTTATGGGTATTAGGAGCAGTGATCTGCCTGAGAGCAGTGGTTAGAATATTGAAATAAGTAATTTATTATAGGAATGAAGGCTCATATCCAGAATGGTTATGGGCCTTTTTTTTAGAATTTCATTTTTTTTACAATATTTGCTGAAGCTTTTGATCTGTCTGCAATTTCCTTAATGCGGCTTCGTAAGCTAGCCAATAGATCTCCTCAGTTTTTTTTACATCAAACACACTAGTTGCACCCATGCCATGAGGTTCAATTATTACATCGCAATATTCTGCTTTTACGGCCATATCTGAATTGATAGACATAATAATCGATCGTTCAATGAGACTGCGATAGCTGTCAATGTTATCAGTATCAGGAAGATGGTTACAAGATGATCCGATAATAAAGTCGCAATCCGACCTGAGCGGTTCTACTGGAAAATTATTTAAGATACCTCCATCTATATAAATTTTTCCATCAATTTCAATCGGTTTAAAAAACACAGGTATGGCACTAGAAGCTAAAATGGGATTAATTAGTTCGCCAGAACTGAAGTACTTCACTTTACATTCATTGAAATTGGTAGCGGTAATGATCATGGGTGTTTTTAAGCCCTCAAATGAATTATGAGGGATATATTCTAGAAGAAGAGTTCTGATTTTATCCAATGACATGAGCCCTTTAGCTCTAAAAGCGGGTCTGATATACTTATAAAGGTGGGTATTCATAAAAACCTTAAGAATTTCGGCAGGTTCAATTCCTTGTGCAAACAATGCACCCACTATCGAACCAGCGCTCGTTCCGCTAATCCTGTTGAATTTGATTCCGGCCTCAGATAGGGCCTGTAAAACACCTAAATGGGCAATTCCACGGATGCCTCCGCCAGATAATACTAGTCCAATTTTCATACGTATTGATTACAGGCTTGTGTGATAATATGATTAATTCCTTGGTTTATATTTGGAATCTGTCAATATTTTTTGTGAGTCTTTTTCAAGCATTAATTGTTGAAGACTAATCTCCGGATTTTTATCCATGTATTTCCTGATGATCTGCCACCCGGTCCAGATTCCTAATTTAGGAGCAGAATCCGAATTTTCGCCTACTCCAGGTGTGAAAGGTGCTTCGGCTAGATATTTCTGAATCTTCATGTAATCTGACTCAAACAAAAGTTCGTTCTGTAGAAAATAGGCCCAAATACTAGCCTCATTCTCGCTGCACCAATCCAACTGTTCCTGGGTATAGCCGATCTTCAGGGAGTCATTCGTTTCAGGCATTACTGCATCCATCAGATAAAGAATCTTGCCATTATAAATCATTTTAGATAATAGATTTCGGTCGCTGTCCTGATCAGGAAACATCTCTTCACGGATAAACGATTCAATAACCCTCGGACTAATGTTTTGAGGATTAAATCTTCTGGCAATATAACCAGGTATACTTTGCCTCAAGGCTGGGTAGAAGCGTGATCCACTTTTTCCTAGAAACATGTCAAGTCCTATTCCAATATAGTCGTTGCCAATTGGAGTTTGTACCGCAAATCCAGACAAGAAACTGATCAATCGCGGTAATTTTTGTTTTGGATAATAGTATCGAATGTATTTAAACGCCCTATTGATTTCTTCTTCCTGCTGTTTGAGGTCAGGAAAGGTTTTATCGACAGTAGATTTAAGTTCCAAGTAATCTTTATTTTGAATTATTGACCTTAGATTAGTATAATAAACTGTGTCATTTACCTGGCCTGCATTGATTATTTTTTCCATGTAGTCATCAAAGAACCAGCTATATTTTTTTCTAAGAGCAGGGACTTTTTCTGAAATTTCATCAGTTTTAATGCTGCCAAGTTCTTGATCAAATCGTTCGATCTTCATATTCAGCTTGATATTGCTGATATCTGGAGCCTTTTTGTCATTACAAGACAGGAAGATCAGGCATATTAAAAAAAACAGGTAAATTTGCTTGGGTCTCATAAGTACAGTATTAGCTGCTAAATTATGAAAATGCATAGTAAATTATGTATTAAGCTTTTAATTAGGTGATCGAGCCTTTGATGTTAAACAATTAGAGAATGAAAATAGCCCTTGCGCAACTTAATTACATTATTGGTGATTTTGATTACAATACAAACAAGATAATTGATGCTATTCAGTCTGCAAAACTGCAGGGTGCCAACCTGGTTGTGTTTGCTGAATTGTCTGTTTGCGGTTATTCACCACGTGATTTTCTGGAATTCTCTGAGTTTATCGATCGGTGTGAATTATCCGCACAAAAGATTGCGGCTGCATGTAAGGGTATTGCCTGTATTATTGGTTTACCAACAAAAAATCCAACCATTAAGGGTAAGGATCTCTATAACTCGGCTTATTTTATTGAGGATACTCAAATCAAATCTATTGTCAATAAAGCATTACTTCCTAATTACGATGTTTTTGATGAGTATCGCTATTTTGAGCCAGCAGTAAATTTTGGTTGTATTGAGTTTATGGGTCATCGGATAGCCCTAACAATCTGCGAAGATATGTGGAATATCAATGATAATCCGATGTATGTTATATCGCCAATGGATATTCTAATCAATGATAATCCCGATCTGATGATCAATATTGCAGCATCTCCTTTTTCGTATAATCATGATGAAGAAAGGGTACAGATTTTGGGAGATAATTGCAGAAAGTATCAGTTACCACTATTATATGTTAATCAGATTGGAGCTCAAACCGAAATTATTTTTGATGGGGGTTCATTGGTTTTTGATCAGGATGGTTCATTGCTTGATGAATTTCCTTATTTCTCTGAAAGCCTTAAAATTTATTCGTTTGAATTCGGAAGAATCATTGGCCATAAACCGATAGTTCATAATCCTCAAAACGATATTCAGCAAATACATGATGCTTTGATCCTTGGGATTAGGGATTATTTTCAAAAATCAGGATTCAGCAAGGCTATTCTAGGGCTCTCAGGAGGTATTGACTCTGCACTCGTTTGTGCACTTGCTGCCGAAGCACTGGGTCCTGATAATGTGATGGCCGTATTGATGCCTTCAGAATACTCAAGTGATCATTCCATTCAGGATGCATTGGATCTGGTCAATAATCTGGGGTGTAAACATGAAATAATCCCAATCAAAGAGGCTGCCGCCGCATTCGCAAATATGATGAAACCTGCATTTAAAGATCTTCCTTTTAATGTGGCAGAAGAGAATATTCAGGCTAGAAGCAGGGCGATTATTGTGATGGCGATGTCAAATAAATTTGGTTATATACTTCTCAATACATCCAATAAAAGTGAGTGCGCTGTTGGATATGGCACTTTATACGGTGATATGGCGGGTGCCATTGCCGTGCTTGGCGATGTATATAAAACACAGGTTTACAAACTTGCTCATTACATTAACCGGGATAGGATAATTATTCCTAAGAACAGTATCATTAAACCTCCCTCTGCAGAGCTTCGCCCGGGACAGAAAGATTCTGACTCTTTGCCAGAATACGATATTCTTGATGGGGTATTGTATCAGTACATTGAACTTAAAAAGAGCTCGGCAGAACTAATTGCAATGGGATATGATGAAGCCTTAGTAAAACGGATTTTACGTATGGTTAATGTTGCCGAATTCAAACGAAATCAAGCGCCACCAATTTTAAGGGTTTCTCCAAAGGCTTTTGGAATTGGGCGAAGAATGCCTATTGTGGGGAAATATTTGAGTTAGCAGGTATCTGTTGTCTGTTGTCTGTTGTCTGTTGTCAGTTGTCTGTTATCGGTTGTCAGTTGGTTAGTAGTTAGGTGGTTAGTAGTTAGTAGTTAGTTAGTTAGTTAGTAATTATAATAGAACTTGTAAAATTAGTTCCATTACTTAAAAACTCTTTCTGATTTTACTATTAAAAAGTAATTTCAAGCTTAATCCAATCTCTTATCTCAATACTCAATACTCTGTACTCAATACTATTTAGTGGTTGGTTAGGTGGTTAGTAGTTAGTAGTTAGTAGTTAGTAGTTAGTTGGTTAGTTGGTTAGTTGGTTAGTTAGTAATTATAATAGAACTTGTAAAATTAGTTCCATTACTTAAAAACTCTTTCTGATTTTACTATTAAAAAGTAATTTCAAGCTTAATCCAATCTCCTATCTC
>CANKAT010000021.1 GCA_947479815.1 Sphingobacteriaceae bacterium | reverse complement strand
ATCTGTCTGGAGGAATATTGGAAATGGTGTATCTCCCAACTGAGTCAGTTCTGGTGCCTTTTTGCAAAGAACCAATTTGAACAGATACTCCAATTAACGGTATTTGAGAAAGTTTGTCAGAAACTACACCACGGATTTTTTGTGTGTTATTCTGAGCAAAAGAAAGCGTTGGAATTAGTAGCAATAAAATAAGAAATCGCATCATTTATCTAATAGTTAAGTTTATTTTGAAGCTTATTGCTTCAACTTTTTTATTAGACGATGTACTGAATTATTTCCTTTCTTTTGAAGAAAATAGATTCGCGATTTCAGTTGTTAGCTCATCAAAGTACTTTTGTTGGGAAGGTTTGCACAGGCGTTTTATTTCTAAGAAATGATTGTAATTGATCTTCTCTGCGAGGTTTTGTTGCATCGCAATTTTTGAAATTAAAGAATCAATCTTAGTAGTATCCTGCTGATATTTAAGTTGTTCAAATAAACTGCCTCTTAACTTATTTAAAATAGCTTCATTATTATTTATGGCCTTACGATGTTTTTGAATATAGGTTTCGTAATTTTTAATTTGTTCCTTATCAAAATGCAATTTTTCAATGATGATAGTTTTGGGCCCATCTCTTCTAATATGCTCTTTGAATAGCATAAACAACAAAATTCCATTGGAAAGTAATAGTCCAATAATGATTAATTTTAAAAATTTAAATTTATTCATTGTATAAAAGATTATTGGGTTTGTAGATTACAATTGAAAGGTCATTGTCAGAGTAATTGGTTTTATTGGAAGCGATGTAAAATTCCGTCATGATAAAAACTATCAATAAACAAGCCACAGCTCTAACCCAAAACAAAGGAATTACATTTTGCCTTTTTAGTCTGATTAACGTTTGTGCGTACAAGGTTTCACTTGGCTCTGCCATTTTTATATTGGCCAGTTTTTCAAATACTTCCTTCATATCTGTATTAGACGAATTTTTCATGATCATCCTTTGGTGTTTAACAAAATTCCTAAATTCTTTTTGGCTCTTTGAAACAACGACTCTAAGGCTTTTACGCTTAAATTCATTATTTCTGCTGTTTCTGCCTGAGATTTATCTTCAATTTTCAGCAAAATAATAACTGTTTTTTGATTGTCTGAAAGCTTGTTTATGGCTTCAAATATTTTTTTATAACCTTCTTTATGTTCTAATTCTATTCCGGGATGATTGAAATTTGCAGGTTCAAATTTGAAGTTTTCATCATTCAAGCTGAATATGGAGGAAAGAAAATTTCTTTTTTGAGATTTTTTGGCTTTTATAAAGTCCAGTGCTTGGTTTATGGAAATACGATATATCCAGGTCTTTAAACTAGACTGATTTTTGAAGGAATTAAGATTGTCGCCAACTTTTACAAAAATATCTTGTGTGATTTCTTCTGCATCTTGTATATTCTGAACATACTGCAATGCAAGGTTAAAAACCATTTTATAATGTTCAAAATAAATTTCTTCAAATGTCATTAATGCTTTAGTTCTTTAAAATATTTAAAACATGGCGGTAATTGATTAGACGATTTTTCGCAGCAGTTTCCTTTGGTGTTATTTTATTGCGGTTTATTTGAGTTCCTTATAACATTGTAAAGCTACAAGAAGAGACGGGATTAATTACCATTGATCCCCGAAGGGGGGACCTTCAAACCAAATGCTGCCGCTGCGCTTGTCGCCATTTTTTATTTTTTCGACCATTCAAGCAAGCTTGATGATCCTTAAATAAAAAATGCCGCTCCACCAGAGGTGGAACAGCATTTAGGTTGCGGAGAGAGAGGGATTCGAACCCTCGGTACCGTTGCCAGTACGACAGTTTAGCAAACTGTTCCTTTCGGCCACTCAGGCATCTCTCCTTTAAATTAAAAATCCTTTTTAGAGGACTGCAAATATAGCAAATCAGTCAGCCTGGCAAAAAATATTTTGAAATGAATCTGTAATTTATTTTTGCTGAAGAATAAAAGCTTGATAACTAGTTAGATTAATAATTAATTAGGTTCATGTTAATCGATTTCATAATCGATACGAACATGATAAATACCCATGAGCATAGTTTTAAAAATCAATTTGATGGTGTCAATATCCTTTAGAGTTATATTACTATTTGTTAATTGACCCTGATCAAGCTTATAATCAATGATACGTTCTACCAAGTCGCTTATACTTATTGCGTCTGGTTCCTTTAAACTTCTTGATGCTGCTTCTACAGAATCAGCCAACATTAATACAGCTGTTTCTTTTGAAAATGGGATAGGTCCAGGGTATCTAAAAATATTTTCATCCACAAACTTTTCAGGAAAATTTTTTAAAAAAGATTGATAAAAATAATCAACCCTCGTATTTCCATGGTGAGTTCGGATAAAGTCGATGATCATTTCAGGAATATTATTCTTCTTGGCAATTTCAACGCCTTTATGTACATGCTGAATAATAATTTGGGCACTTTGCTCATACGAAATGGTATCATGTGGATTGCTTCCTCTATTTTGATTTTCAATGAAATACTGTGTATTAACAGTCTTGCCAATATCGTGATATAAGGCTCCGGCACGCACAAGTAAGGTATTCCCCCCAATCTTGAAGATCGCAGCCTCAGCAAGATTGGCAACCTGTAAGGAGTGATGAAAACTTCCTGGTGCTTTTAATGCAAGTTCTCGAAGTAATTTAGAATTGGTATTGGTCAATTCCATTAAGGTAACATCCGAAGTTATACCAAACATTCTTTCAAATGCATAAATTAGAGGGTATGCCAATAATGAAAATAATACACTAAAAATAAAAGGCACGAAATTTAACCATTCTATATCGGTCACAGAACCATCTCTAATCAACGAAATTCCTGTAAAAGCAATAAAATAGTTCAATAAAATCAGAAGTGCTGAAATAAGAAACTGCTCTCTTTTTATAAGATTCTTGATGCTGTAGATCGCAACCATACCTGCTGATATTTGCAAAAAAGCAAATTCAAAGCTATTGGGTACAAAAAAACCGGCAATAAGAACTACCAGCAAGTGTATGTTTAGAGCTAATCGCGTATCAAATAATATCCTAATGATAATGGGTACTATACAGAATGGGATATAATAAACACTCGGAATGTTAATGCGAACGGCCCAAGATAATCCAACAAGCATCCCGGTAATTACTAGAAGAATAAGTGCTAATTGCCTGTTATCTGCATAAATATCCTTTCTGAAAAGAAATAGAAACACTATTAACAAGGCAATGATTAATCCTGATAGTAAAAATTGTCCTAATAATATCAGATTACGATTACCAACAACCTTGGCATCTTCCTCATAAGCAGCTCTTAAAGATTCAAGCTTTTGATAAATTACAGAATTGACCATTGTTCCTTTAGCAACTATAAGCTCACCTTTTTGTACCATTCCTCTGGTTGTTGAGAGGCTGTTTAAAGCATTTTCTTCTAGTTTATCTGTTAATACCTCATCATAAACATAATTTGCCTTTAGATGATTAGCTATTAATTTAATTAGCCATTCTCGATTTTCAATAATAACATATGATTTTATTTGTTGCTTAATTAATTGGATAGAATCTGATACAAGGAACGCATCTGTAGTGTTAAGCTGCGTAGATACATTATTTAAGACTAAATTAAAATTGTAATTCAGACCGTTACGTTGATACTTTTTAACGGGATTAATTAGCCCACGGGCATACATATTCTTAAGAATAGAATTGCCAGCATCAAAGTATATTTTTTTACTATTTTCAGGGTTTCCTGAACTTTTCCACTTGGTTTCAAATTCTGAGCTATATGCATCTATTGCATTTTCTACAAGTTGAATATCATTCTGGTAAATAGGAAATACAGATTTCAGGATTTCATCTCTATCTATTTTAATTTCTTCATTGGTTTTTCGAATAGAAAAACTATTTGGAGAGTAAAGATCTTTTTGCATCCAGGTTTTACCCTTTTCATATTCAAATCTGAAACGAGCTTGTTTTGGCAGTGAGAGGGTAACAAAAATTACACATAATGCCATCATTGCAAATTTCAGGTTTGAACTGTATTTGCGAAAGAGAATCAGGTGTAATTGCTTGTTGAGTTTTGCCAATGTTTGTTGTTTAGGTCAAAAATAGCAATTTCTATGAGATACCTAAGCATCATTAACCTTACTAGTAAACCTGAGGTTCAGGCAGATGTGTACTATTGATTAATTTTTGTTTTATATTATTCATAAAATGTGTTCTTTAGTTTGAGTTTTTGTGATGTTTTTATACTTTTGTCGCAGAATGCGCCCATAGCTCAGCTGGATAGAGCAACGGTTTTCTAAACCGTAGGTCTTAGGTTCGAATCCTAATGGGCGTACAGATCCGGATCAACATTATCAAATGTATGATCCGGATTTTTTTTTGATCATTAGCCAGAAATTTCTTTCCACTTCATTATCTTATTTTTTTCAAAATTCAAATTTTATTGTAGTTTTATTGTACACAATATTATTAATCATAAATCGATGATCAACAATCAATTAAGAACTATTTTTTTATTAATTATAGTTTCATTTCCAGCTCTTTCTCAAGTAAAACCAATCATTGGTGTTGCGGGTATTGCACATGAGTCTAATAGCTTCAACGTAATAAAAACAGAGCTATCAGATTTCCATGTAACACTTGGTGAAAGTCAAGAGCTTAGGTCCAAGCGTTTTTTCGCAGGTTCAACAGCCAAAACAACAAGTGCAGGTTATATCGAAGGAGCCAAACAATTCGGCCTTGAACTTTATCCAACTCTAAATACTTCGGCTACGCCAAGAGGTCCTGTTACAGATAAAGCATTTAACACGATTATGAATGAGATAATTTCAAGTCTAAAAGCAGGACCTAAACTTCAAGGAATTCTCTTAAATCTGCATGGTGCCATGGTGGTTGAAAGTTATCCAAGTGGAGATGAAGAGGTGGTTAGAAGAGTTCGAAATGCGTTTGGACCCACTATGCCGATTGTTGTTACTCATGATTTTCATGCGAATATTACCCCTAAAATGGTTGAATTATGTAATGTACTGATCACCTTTAAGGAGAATCCGCATTTAGATACGTATGACCGCGGATTTCAGGCAGCAGAGATTATGGCTAAAATTGTAAGTGGAAAGGTAAAACCTGTTCAAAGCTTAGTTAAAGCACCTATGATTTATAACATTGCATTCCAGAATACCTATGCTAATCCATTGCTTCCAATCACTTTGGAAAGTAAAAATGTGGAAAAGCTTCCAGGAGTTTTGGCAGTTAGTGTTTCAGGAGGATATCAATATGCGGATGTTCCCTCAATGGGCCCTTCAGTTGTAGTAGTTACTGATAACAATAAGGCTTTGGCTGATAAAGAAGCTAACCGCTTATCTCAAATGCTTTGGGATACCCGAGAAAGTACTCGAATAAATAATCCAAAACCTGCTGAGGCTGTAAAAATGGCGATGGCGCATGAAGGTCGGCCTGTGATTCTTATTGATATGGGTGATAATATTGGTGGTGGTTCAACAGGTGATAGTTCTTTCATGCTTGAAGAATTAGTTAAGCAGGGAGCTAAGGGATGGGCTATGGTAGTTTATGATCCTGAGGGCTATAAGATTGCAGAAAAAGCCGGTGTTGGAAAATCATTTGATTTTTCTGTGGGTGGTAAATCAGACAATATGCATGGAAAACCGGTCAGAATTAAAGGAGAGGTTCGTTCCTTAAATGTTGGACGTTACCTTGAAACAGAAATTCGTCATGGTGGCGGACGTTACTGGAATATGGGTAATACTGCGGTTATACAGGTTGCAGGATCTACATTAGATGAACCCAATTTATTGCTGATCACCACCGAACGCGCTAGCCCTAATAGTGCTCATATCTTTATTTCTAACGGTGTTTATGTAGAACGCCAAAAGATTCTTGTTGTTAAAGGAGCTATTGCCCCCCGTGCAGCTTACGAGCCTTTTGCCTCCAAACTAATTTCAGTAGATAGTCCTGGAGCAACTGCAATAAATCCAACCTGGTTTAAATATTATAATATACGTGAAGGATTATTTGGAATAGAAAAATCTAAAAAGTAATCGTTAATCGCACTGGTTCCCGATTAATTTAATTGTACTTAGATAGTATTTCTACAAAACATTTGATCAATAAAAAACCCTGAATCATTTAACGATTCAGGGTTTTTTATTTTTATAATTTATTCAGGAATTGTATCGTCAACGGGTTCTTTTCTCCACCAATTAGCAAGGAAAGAACCTGATATATCCATCCAAGTTCCAAAGATGGCAGGGTAGAGGCCCATTGTAGCTGCCCTTCCGAGTTCAAAGGCTATTCCAGCCGCCATTCCGCCATTCTGAAGCCCAACCTCAATCGCAATAGTTCTACTATCTCTTTTATTCATTCTTAAAAGACGACTTGCCCAGTATCCTAATATAAAGCCCATGGCATTGTGTATAATCGCTGCTACAAATAATAAGAGTCCAATTGTTAATAAGCTTTCTCTTCCAGCTGCAACAATAACTGCAATAATAAATACATTAGCTCCCATCGCTACCAATGGCATGGTTGCATTAAGCCAAGCGCTACGATTTCCAAATATTTTATTGAAAACAATCCCAGCAATTAATGGTGCAAAAATCATTTTGCTAATACTTAAAATCATGCTAGGTAAATCAATAGGTATAAATTGTCCGGCAATTTGCTGCATCAAAAATGGTGTAACAATTGGCGATATCAATGTTGCAATTGAGGTGATGGTAATAGAAAGTGCAAGATTTCCTTTTGATAGAAAGTTTAATATATTGGATGATACCCCGCAAGGAACACAGCCAATTAGTACTATCCCTGCAGCAATTTCAGGAGTAAAATTCATTGTGCTTGTTAGAAGTAAGGCAATAAGAGGCATAAAGGTGAAATGAAGACCAACTCCAATGATCACACCCTTAGGCATTTTTAATACTCCTGAAAAATCTTTTATTCCCATGGTAGTACCCATACCAAACATAATTAGCTGGATTAAAGGAACAATCAAGTTCTCTGTATTAAATCCACCAATATTTGTAATAGAAGATGGAAAAATCATACTTAATGCTGCAGCAGCTATCACCCATATTGTATATGAAAAACCTTTTAAAAATTTCGATGAATTAATTCCTGCCAGAAGAAAAATAAAGAAAATAATGGTCATTGCCTTTGCTTCCATTTCATAACCGAGTTGAACTAATAGGATAACTCCTAAAAGAGTAAGTAAAGAAAGCCAAAGTAATGCCTGTAGTAGTTTTTGTATTTTCATGTTCTTTAGGTTGATTTCTAATCAATTATGCTGTTGATTTATAAATATTAACTATTCTATTGATTAAAAGTATAAACTTTTTTGAAAGATTGTTTTTTTTTGAATATATTTTAGCTCATGTATTTTATTCTCAACCAATGGTTTATCAGCTTTTATCATTCAATACTAAAAATTGATCGAATTTATGGTGATTAGATTTATTCAAAAATCGAGAAACAATAAAAAGAATAGTTAGATTTAACTAATTTACCATTGGGTTTTGAGATAGATTAATGGTAATTAACTAACACAAATTAGAAGTATATACAATCAATGAATCGTTTATTTCGGGCACTTTGCTTTCTTTCATTTTTGCTAGGAATTTTTCATATGGTATCCTGCTCTCCTGAATTACCCAATGATGTTGCTGAAGCTTATGCAACACTTCCCGATAAAATGGATTATAATCTTCATGTAAAACCTATATTATCTGATAAATGTTTTTCCTGCCATGGACCGGATATGGCTAAACAAAAAGCAGGGCTTAGGCTTGACATGCCAGCATCAGCCTTTGCTGATCTTCCTGAAAGTCCTGGTAAAGTTGCAATTGATCCAGGTGACTTAAATGGAAGTGAATTATTTCACCGAATCTTATCAGATGTACCTGAATACAAAATGCCTTCGCAAAAATCAAATCTTAGTCTTTCAGCTAATGAAAAAGCGATATTAATCAAGTGGATAAGGGAGGGAGCAGAATATAAAACCCATTGGGCATTTGTTAAGCCTGAAAAATCAGACGTCCCATCTGTAAAATTAAATGATTGGGTCATCAATCCTATCGATAACTTTATTGTCAAGAAGTTAGAGATTGAGAACCTTCAGCCATCTAATGAAGCCAAAAAAGAGCTTTTACTGAGAAGACTTTCTTTAGATCTTACTGGTCTTCCACCAACTCTTTCAGAAATTTCTGCATTTGTGAATGACCAATCTACTGAAGCCTACGAAAAGCAAGTTGATCGGTTACTTAAATCACCTCATTATGGTGAAAAAATGGCAGTTAACTGGCTTGATCTTGCTCGATTTGCCGATTCTCATGGGTATACTGTTGATCGGCTCATTGACATGTCTCCCTATCGCGATTGGGTTATTCAAGCCTATAATAAGAATATGCCCTATGATCAATTTGTACAATGGCAATTGGCTGGTGATTTGATGCCAAAGCCCAATAAAGAAATGATGATTGCCACTGCGTTTAATAGACTTCATCAGCAAAATATGGAAGGTGGCATTATTGAAGAAGAATTTCAGACTGAATATGTAATTGACAGGGTTAATACTACTGGAATAGCCGTTATGGGGCTCCCAATTGGTTGTGCCAGATGTCATGACCATAAATATGATCCTATTTCACAAAAAAATTATTATGAAATGTTTAGCTTTTTTAATCGAGTAAAAGAAGCTGGACAAATTTCATGGGATGATGCAAGCCCTTCACCAACAATCTTACTCCCATCAAAAGAGCAAGAAAAGATTATTAAATACTTGAACTCTAGTATTAATAAACAAGAAAATAGAGTATCTCAATATAAAAAAGGTTCAATAGCTGGTTTTAAAAATTGGATTAATAGCAATGCTTATAAAAAATTGGAGAATGAGAATATTCCCTTACAGGGTTTGCAAGCACATTATACCTTCTCAAATGGATCATTAAAGAATAGTGCAGCAGATACAAAAAATACCTTGTTAAAAGCCTCCAATACTGATAAACCGGTATTTGAAAAGAGAGATAATGGTAATGCATTGGTTTTAAATGGAGATCAATGGTTTGACCTGCAAAAGGATGGTGTTTTCAGTAAATCAGAACCTTTTAGTATTAATATTAGTGTTTTTATACCCAATGAATTAAAAGAGGGGGTCATTTTTCATAAATGTATTTCTGAACGCTTATACAATTTCCGTGGTTATCATTTGTATCTAAAAGACAATAAATTAACGGTGAACATGTCTCATGCTGCACCTTCAAATGCACTATCAAGAATTACTCAGAAGGCGGTGCCACGTAATCAATGGGTACAACTTACAATGACTTATGATGGTTCTTCAAAAGCTAAAGGTTTGAAATTGTTTCAAAATGGCTCCGAACTTAAGCTCGAAACTACAATGGATCAGCTAACTAAGGATATTTTAATGAATTCAAAAGAGCAACCAGGACTACAAATAGGAGCATGGGATCGGGGATTGGGTTTGAAAGGGGGAAAGGTTGATGACATCATGGTTTATAACCGGGAATTAACAGATTATGAAATAAAAATTTTAGCTGGAAAAGCATCATGGGCAGCTCTTGTCAAAAAAAGTGCTTCAGAGTTATTAGCTTCAGAGTTAAGTTTATTGAACACCTTTTACGTTTCAGCAATCGATCCAAGTGTACAAAAAGAACAGAAAAAGTTAAAGGAGATCAGAACTTCCCTGTCTAATTCTACTGAAGTAATACAGGAGCTCATGGTGATGCAGGACTCACCACAACCTAAAAAGACTTTCCTTTTAAAAAGAGGCAATTATGATAGTTTTGGTGAAGAGGTATTTCCAAATACACCTGAATCTATACTTCCATTTTCTAAAAACTTACCTAAAAACCGCTTGGGTTTAGCTCAATGGCTTACCGATAAAAACCACCCGCTTACTGCAAGAGTTGCAGTTAATAGGTATTGGCAGAATTTTTTCGGAACCGGACTGGTTAAAACTTCCGAAGATTTTGGTAATCAGGGTGAATTACCCAGTCATCCTGAATTATTAGATTGGTTAGCCGTTAATTTTAGGGAATCCGGTTGGGACAATAAAAAATTATGTAAGCTAATTGTGATGTCGGCAACTTATCGACAAGATTCCAAGGCTATTGTCTCTGCAAAAATGAAAGATCCAGAGAATAGATTGCTATCACATGGCCCTGCACAACGTTTAACTGCAGAAATGATTCGCGACAATGCCTTAATGGCCAGCGGTTTATTGAATAAAAAAATAGGTGGTAAAAGTGTAAAGCCTTATCAGCCTGATGGATTATGGGAAATCAATAATACAAGTTATAAAGCCGATTCTGGTGATGCTGTTTACAGGCGAAGTCTATATATTTTGGTTAAACGCTCTGTACCTAATCCTACGTTAAATACATTTGATGCTACAACACGTAGCTATTGTGTTGTACGCAGACAGAGTACTAATACACCACTTCAATCCCTTGTTTTGTTGAATGATCCTACATTTGTGGAAGCCTCAAAAGTGATGGGGCAGGACATAACAACTTCCAAAGACACATCTAAAGCTATTTCTGATTTATATAGTAGATTAACTGGCATACGGCCTAACAAAGCTGAATTGGATTTACTAAAAGTACTGCAAGCTAAAGAATTACAAAAATTCAGAAAAGATATAAAAAAGGCAAATGGTTGGTTGAAAGCAGGTCAGTTTAAAGTTAATAAGGCTTTGGATCCTGCCATGGTGGCTGCTAATTCTGTGGTAGCTAGTGTTATTTTAAATTCAGACGCAACTCTTACAAAAAGATAAACAATGAGTGATCATCATAAAGAACCCTTTAAATTGCATTCACCTGAATTTGATCATCTAAATAAAGGTTGGGATAGGCGTAATTTCTTAACAAAAACCTCATTAGGAATTGGAGCTATAGCTTTAAGTTCTTTGATTGGAAAATCAGTACTGGGCAATTTGGCAGGTAAATTGGCTACTGAAAGCCCTTCAGCTTCACTTGAGCAGGAAATTCTTCGCGCTTTACCTCACTTTGCCCCAAAGGCCAAACGGGTGGTTTATCTTTTTATGAGTGGAGGCCCCTCTCAATTTGAAACATTCGATTATAAACCAAAATTGGTTGATCTGTTTGGACAGGAGCTGCCTTCATCTGTGCGGCAAGGTCAAAGGCTTACCGGAATGAGTGGTAGTCAAAGCTCCTTGCCAATTGTTCCATCAGCCTTCAAATTCAATCAGCATGGTGATTCTAGAACATGGATCAGCGAACTTTTACCGCACACTGCTGAAGTAGTCGATGATCTTTGCATCATTAAATCTATTCATTCTGAAGCGATCAATCATGATCCAGCACTAACATTCTTTCAAACAGGGAACCAATTGCCGGGTAGAGCTTCTATTGGATCTTGGTTGAGTTATGGTTTAGGTTCCGATAATCAAAATCTACCAACCTTTATTGTGCTTGTTTCAAAAAATGCAGCAAAAGATCAACCACTATATTCAAGATTATGGGGAAATGGTTTTTTACCATCTGAGCATCAGGGAGTACAGTTTAGGGCTGGTAAGGATCCTGTTCTATTTCTTGACGATCCGGATGGTTATGAAGGTAAAGACCGCAAAGAAATGCTGGATTATCTTTCAAAACTAAATCGTCTTCAAAATGATACCTATGGCGATCCAGAAGTTGAAGCTAGAATTGCACAATATGAAATGGCATATCGTATGCAAACCTCTATACCTGAAGTGATGTCAACTGCTGATGAAACTGATGAGGTTTTTGATATGTATGGACCAGATAGCAGAGATCCAGGAACCTATGCAGCTAACTGCATTCTAGCAAGAAAATTACTTGAAAAAGACGTCAAATTTGTTCAGTTATATCATCAGGGTTGGGACCATCATGGAGGTTTGCCTGGAAATATGATGAAGCAATGTAAAGATACAGATCAACCAACCGCAGCCTTTTTAAAAGATTTAAAAAGAAGAGGATTACTAGAAGATACCTTAGTGATTTGGGGTGGTGAGTTTGGTCGTACGGTATATTCTCAGGGAAAGCTTTCAGCAGATAATTATGGTCGAGATCATCATCCTCGTTGTTTTACCATGTGGATGGCAGGTGCCGGCGTTAAACCTGGAATAAGTTACGGTGAAACTGATGATTTCAGTTATAATATTGTTAAGGATCCGGTACACGTGCATGACTTCCATGCTACTTTAATGCATATCATGGGTGTAGATCATGAAAGGCTTACGTATAAATTTCAAGGTAGGCGTTTTCGGTTAACAGATGTTGAAGGAAAAGTAGTGAAGGCCATTTTAAGTTAAAATTATAATTTTCATTCAAAAAATAAACCTCAAAATATTCAATAGCTCATGATTTCAAGAAGAAATTTTCTCAAAAATTCATCCATGGCAACGGCACTAACACTAGCTGGGACAAATACTGGTTTTTCAAATGAATCTGCAGGTCTGTTAGCCGATGATTCCATCATTGGACATGGTGAGTTTAAATATAAAGTTGATAAGGCTTGGGCAAAAATAAGTGTCAATAGCAATCCGCTTTTCAATTGTCATGAAATGGTGCAGGATAGCAAAGGCAGGTTGATTATGTTGGGAGATCATACTCACAATAATATTTTAATATTTGACAAGTCAGGAAAACTTCTGGATAATTGGGGCACAGCATGGCCTGGTGGGCATGGTTTATCAATCAGCAAGGAGGGAGGAGAAGACTTTTTACTGATTGTAGATTGCGGATGGTATCAGAACAAAACTGGAAATTGGAATCCACAGGCCGGTCAGGTAATAAAAACAGATTTAAACGGAAGGATAATTTTTTCTATTGGTCATCCAAAAACAATCGGTATATACAAAGACACTGAAAAGTTTATGCCAACCGAAACGGCTATCGGTCCAAATGGAGATATTTATGTTGCAGATGGATATGGATCTGATTATATCATTCACTACAATAGCAATGGCCAATACATTAGACATTTTGGTGGAAGGAATAATTCAAACCCTGATTTGAATCTAAAATGCGCTCATGGAGTGGCAATTGATTATAGAAATAAAAATAAGCCAACATTGATTTGTACTTCTAGAGAAGAAAATTGCTTTAAAGTGTTCACTTTGGATGGAAAATTTTTATATCGTATCGATTTGCCAGGAATGTATGTTTGCAGGCCCGTAATGGATGGTGATAATCTGTATGCCGGCGTTTGCTGGTCGAATGACGCAGCTGGAAAAATGATTGGTGGCAATAGTGGGTTTGTAACTATTTTAGATGCTTCTAACAAGGTTATTTCAAATCCAGGAGGTAATGCCCCAGTTTATAAGAACAATGTATTGCAGACTACTATGCAAGCCCCTGGTCAACTATTCCAACATTGCCATGATGTTTGCATTGACGAAGACAAAAATATATATGTCTGTCAATGGAATGCCAATAATACTTCTCCAGTCAAATTAACAAGAGTATAAATGGTGTTATTGGATATAGCTGCTTTCTCGGGTCAATTACATCCGCTAATCGTTCATTTACCAATTGGGTTTTTGATCCTTGCTGTGTTATTTGAACTGGTTTCATATTCTAAAAAATATGAATTTCTGAAATCTGCTGTATCTAGTATTCTCTTGCTTGGCTTTATAGCCTCCGTATTGGCCTGTATTTTTGGTTATGTATTGTCATTAAGTGGCGATTATGACTACAAACAACTAAATGATCATAAAATAGCCGGAATTGCACTTGCTTTAGGAACTGGTTTACTACTTCTGTTAGGTACCAATGCTGTTAATAGGTTTATTGAGGTAAGAAGGTCTATTTTTTCAGGTCTATGCGTATTTATTGTTGCTTTGGTAAGCTATACCGGGCATCAAGGAGGAAGATTAACACATGGATCAGAATTCCTCTCTGTGAAAGTTCTTTTAGAACAACCTAGAGATAAACCAGTTAGTGTTGAGCAAGCCATGATATTTGAAGATGTAGTTCATCCCATTTTAATACAACGTTGTTCACCATGCCATCGTGATGGGAAAAAGAAGGGAGAATTTTCAGTTCAAACCTTAGCTGATTTATTAAAAGGTGGAAAAACCGGTTCAGCAATTGTAGCTGGAGATTTGAAAAAAAGTGAATTATTTGCCCGCATTATGCTTGACCCTACAAATGAAAAATTCATGCCTACCGACGGTAAAACTCCCCTAACTAAAACAGAAACGGAGATCATTCAATGGTGGATAGAAAATGGTAAAGCTGTGGAGGGCAAAAAAATGTCGGAATTTAAAAACACACAGTTAATTACAACTAAAGTGGCATCTTATTTAAAGTTGGGTGTTAGCTCTGAAAGTATTGACTTTGCAGGTACCAATTCTGAGGATTTTAATCAAGATATCCCCACATTTTCAAATTATGCATTGATTGATACACTTCGGTCTCAAGGATTGAATATTAGAGTGATGCAACATAAACCTTTAATGCTTGATGTCACTTTACCAGAAGGGAAGGGCTACCTGCTTAACTTAGTTAATGGTGATTTAAAATCAATTGCCAAAAACATTATTTGGCTCAATTTATCTGATAATGATTTGAAAGATCAAGACCTTGTATCTTTAAACCTAATGAGCAATCTTGAAAAGCTCCGATTAGAAAACAATCCAATTACGGATAAGATCATTCCTTCAATTCTTAGCTTAAAGCACCTAGAGTCGATTAATTTGAATGAAACTGAACTTAGTAAAGCAGGAGTAGAACGCTTAAAACAAAATCCTTCGCTCAAAAGAGTTTATCAATGGAACTTGGTGTCAAGAAAGTTTTAGAAATTAGCTACCTATTTTACTTTTCTCAAAAAATATATTAAAAATTGCTATTTATTGATGCAAATAATATTTTGCTCAACGAAAAGCTAGGGTTTAGCTGCGCTGATCCCAAATGGGGGGTGGCTATAGCTAATATGCTGTCGCTCTGGCATTTACTGTAGTTCGATAATACTTACATAAGCGAAGAGCTAGGGATTAGCTGCGCTGATCCCAAATGGGTGGTGGCTTCAGCCAATATGCTGTCGCTATCGCTCTGGCATTTTTTATTTTTGCGCTTACAGGAATAAATTCCTGTCGCTTTAAAATAAAACAGTGCTATTTACTGTAGTTAGAATTCTTTAATCAACGAAAAGCTAGGGATTAGCTGCGCTGATCCCAAATGGGGGTGGCTTCAGCCAATATGCTGTCGCTATCGCTCTGGCATTTTTTATTTTTGCGCTTACAGGAATAAATTCCTGTCGCTTTAAAATAAAAAATGCCATCCGCCTGCGGCGGACAGCATATTAGCTGGCGGAGAGCTAGGGATTCGAACCCCAGGAACCTGTAACAGTTCAACAGTTTTCAAGACTGCCGCAATCGACCACTCTGCCAGCTCTCCGCTGCAAAAGTACAAACTCCAGCTTAATCTACAAATCAAAAGGTATAATTTTTGAATTATCAGACCTAACTAACTTAAAGTGAACGAGAAAGAGTTATAAATAATTTGAAATCACCGTTTTATCCCAGCTTTTTCTCAATTGGAGTTGATTTAAAACTGTTGAATTTTGGCTTAACAATCTTGATGCTTCTTTTAGAAAGATCAATGCTCGCATTTAATTCAAAACCAACCAGAATTATTAAAGAATTTAGGTAAAGCCATATCATCAAAACGATAAGCGTTCCAATTGAACCGTATATTTTATTATAATTTCCAAAATTGTTAATGTAGTATGAAAATCCCCAGAAAGTTAAAACCGCAAGAATTGTTGCCATCCATGATCCTGCACTAAAGAATTTCCACTTCTTTGCTTTTGCAGGTCCATACCGATATAATAGGGCGATAGTGACAAAATAAACTGTGATAAGAATTACCCATCTACCAAGGTTAAGAACATGTAACCAGAAAGAATCCTTAAATTGAAGTTCTGTTTTTAAAAAGTCAAAAATATATTCACCAATAGTCATGATCACCAAGCCGAATATCAAGGCAAAAGAAATTAATACCGTTAGGTATATTGCCACTAGTCTTTGTTTTACCCATGAACGGGTCTCTGTAATCAAAGATGACTTATTAAAGGCTACCATAAGATTATGTACACCATTTGTAGCAAAAAATAAAGCAAACACAAAACCAAAAGACAATAATTTTGAATTCTGGTTTTTTACGATATCTAATAATGTTGAATTGACAGCTGCATAAGCCTCTGCTGGTAAAATCAATGCAATTAGATTCATTAATTGATCCTGAAAATTAGCTATAGGAACATATGGAATTAGGGTAAACAAAAAAATAATAGCAGGAAAAATTGCCAGCATGAAATTATAAGAAAGTGATGATGCCTTATTGATCAATTCATCTTTGCCAATTTCCTTAAAGAAAAAAGAGGCAACGGTAAAGAGGGGTAGAGGACTAAATCCAGGTAACATCACTACTTTTGTCCATTCTATGAACAAAAAATAAGGCTTAAATTTTAAAAGTGTTTTATGAAGCCAATCCATTTATTGTTTTTAATTAAAGTAAGGTCTTAGCTTTTCAAGAAAATCTTCTGATGGTAAACAAGGTTTGTTTTTGATTTTATCTACAAATACCAGAGTAGTTTCACCGATATGGATTAATTCTTCTTTTTCATTAAAAAGCTCATATCTAAAATGAATTCTAATTGAAGGCATATTTTCAATGATTACCTTAACAGTGATCTCTTCATCGTACAATGCAGGTTTTATGTATTTACATTTCATTTCAGCAACAGGCATAATAATGCCTGAATCTTCCATTGATTTATAGGTCATTCCCAAACTTCTGAGCATCTCAACCCTGCCAACTTCAAAAAATGCTGCATAATTACCGTAATACATGTATCCCATTTGATCGGTTTCAGCATATCGAACTCGTAATTTTGTGGTATTACTAAACATTATTTTTTAATATTTCGTTCATTTAAAGCTTGCTGAAATTTCTTTGCATTAATCAAATGTTGTGATAGTGTAGAAGCGTAATTATGGTATCCTGAGAAATCCTCTTTAGCGCACATATAAATATATTCATGCCTCTCATAATTAAGTACGGCATCAATTGCATGAATACTTGGCATTGAAATAGGACCAGGAGGGAGCCCGGAATTTAAATACGTATTGTATGGAGAATTAATTTTTAAATGTTTGTTCAATACTCTCCTTATTGTGAAATCATTCGCTGCAAAAATAACTGTAGGATCAGCTTCTAGTCGTATTCCTTTTAATAATCTGTTCATATACAAACCTGCAATTCTTGGCATCTCCTTATCATTCAATGCTTCACCATCAACAATAGATGCAAGAATACTAACTTCTATTGGTGATAGATTAATACTGCTAGCCTTAGATTTTCTATCTGTATCCCAAAATTTGACGTACTCTTCATGCATTCGATTAATGAATTTCTCTGCATCCGTATTCCAATAGATCTCATATGAATTAGGGATGAACATGGTATATACATTATCTGTAGTAAATCCATATTTTCTGACAAATTCTGCAGAATCAAGCAATTTAGAAATAGAGGCTGAATCAGATTCAATCTTCTTTGAAACCATTCCAGCCAGGGTATGCTTTAGTCTTATATTTTGAAATGATATTTTAACGGGTTCCTGATTCCCGGCTTTTAACATGTTTATTAGTGCACGATTACTCATTCCTTTTGTTAAACGATATCTACCTGCTTTTACCTTTCCTAGATACTCCATGTTTTGGGCTGCATTATAAAAAGCAATAGTGTCATTTACAATAGTATCTGATTTAATGCGTGAATAAACATCATTAAAGTCAGAACCTGTGTTGATATAGAGGTATTCACTATTTCCGTTAACATTTGGCTTGAAATAGTTTAGGTAATAACTAATGCCTGTTCCAGTAAGAATTACAATTAAAAAAGCACCAAGTGCTAATAGCAATTTAGCTTTCAAACTTATTTTTTTTGTCTTTTTTGTAACCATTATCTAATTAAGGGTGTTGTTTATTTATAAATTCAATTTTCTGATTGCCACTAATCCACCAGCTAAGTTTCTAACCTGATTAAAACCAAGATTTGTTAATATCCGGCGGGCAGTTTCACTTCTAAGTCCATGTTGACAAATAACAATAATCTCTAAATCCTTATCATATTCAAGATCATCTACTTCGGTTAGTAACCTACCCAAAGGTATATTATCGCCTCCAAGATTAAACGTTTGATATTCTAACTCTTCCCTAACATCTATAATTTGAAATGGAACAGGTACTATATTTCGTTCTATAAATTCAGCAGCAGAGATAATAGTCAAATTAATTCCCCCTTTTAAGTACTATATCAATTGGTGTACCAATACTAACCTTATTTAAGGTGTCGCTTATTGCAGGATATTGTCTTATGATTTTTGAGTTAACTGTATCTGCAGATCCTTCAAAACTAATATTTCCCAAAATTAATGAAGATCCTAATAAGGCCATTCTGGCTTCATTTAAGTTCAATCCAAATAAATTGGGAATATCAACCTCACTTGCACCTAATCCATCACCAAGAATAAGATCTATGCTAGAGCCTTTTGGAATTTGCTGACCTTTTCTAATGATATTGCCGCCCAATATAGCTTCTAAAATTACATCTCTAGCAACATCTGATTTGTAGGTGGTATCACCAACCTTTAATTGGTAGTTATTGAGAATAGAACGCACCTCCAAAAAAGTTCTACCCTCAATATCTGGGAATTTAATATTAGGTGCATCTCTGGTTACAATCAGATAAATTGTTCTGTTAGCCTTAACATTAGTATTTGGATCAGGATCCTGTTCAACAATTACACCTGGAGGTTGATCAATTAAATAAATAGAATCATTAATCTGATATCTAAGCCCTTGTTCCTCAAGTAATTGAATAGCCTTTGCAATGGGTAAACCTTTGAGTTTTGGTACAGGCATTCCTTCGCCATGATGGGTATAAAATCCTAAACTGTAAAAAATGAATATGAGAAAAGCAAAAACAGATCCAATTGCTATAAAAAGGTTTTTACGAAAGGTCTTTGTACGTAGGTATTCAATTAATTTATTCATTACTTGCAGGCTTTTAATTCAGAGGTTAATGGAAAAATTAATTATATCTAAGGTTAAAAATCATTTTGCTTCGTGCCTCTTTAGGCTTTTACGGCTCAAAAATAATCCAAATTAAATAATATCGAAGATAAATATTAGTGGGCTTTATTGTTCAATAGTTTTAAAATTTATCTTTGAGTATATGAAAAGTAATATAGCATTAGTAACTGGTGGATACACAGGAGAATCTGTGGTTTCATTTAGGAGCGCAGATTTTGTTGAATCCCAGATAGATAGGAATAAATACAATATCTATAAAATCGTTATTTTAAAAGAAGGCTGGTATTTTCAGGATGCTGATTCTATTAAGTATTCGGTTGATAAAAATGATTTTTCTATTTTATTGAATAATAAAAAGATAAATTTTGATGTAGCTTTTATTATGTTACACGGCTCTCCAGGTGAAGATGGAAAGCTGCAAGGCTATTTTGACTTATTGGATATTCCATATACAAGCTGTGATGCTCTGACATCATCTTTGACCATGAATAAAGGCTACTCAAAGGCTATTGTAAACGGGATTAAAGATCTTTACATTGCTCGGTCAATACAATTGTTTGAAAATTCTGCTAAAGCAGAGAAAGATTTATTGACAAATTTAGATTTCCCCTTATTTATTAAACCCAATAATGGTGGAAGCAGTATTGGAATGAGTAAGGTAAAAACTGCATCTGAACTATCTTTAGCGATGCAAAAAGCGTTTAATGAAGATGATCAAGTGCTTGTTGAGGAGTTTGTTCAGGGTCGTGAATTTTCTATAGGCGTTTACAAGAATAATATGGGCCTACAAGTTTTACCCGCAACTGAAGTGATACCATCCAATGATTTTTTCGATTTTGAAGCAAAATATACTCCAGGTGCCACCGAAGAAATTACACCAGGAAGAATGACTGATGCCGAAAAATCAAGGGTAGAGCGTATTGTTTCTGAAATTTATATCAAATTAAACTGTAAAGGAATGGTTAGGATAGATTATTTTCTTCAGAATGAAACATCAAACTTTTATTTCATTGAGATTAATACTATTCCTGGTCAGACAGCCCAAAGTTTTATACCTCAGCAAGTTCGCGCTGCAGGATTGAATATTGCTGAATTTTATGGAGACCTTATTGAAATGGCCCTTAATTCTAAGAAATAGCTTAATTAGATTGAATATTTATGGATCATCTCATCAGAAACCTTAACACTCTTGCCAGTGCTGATGTCAATCATGATATAATCAAACCAACCATCACAAGCAACCTTGTCTGTTTTCAGAATTTTGATCTCAAATTTCACTCTGCATCCTTTTGAATTGATGCTTTCTATTCCGGTTTGTACTGAAAACCGATCGCCAAGACCCAAAGGTCGTTTATAATCAACAAAAGCAGATCGTACAACCCAACCAAAGCCCTGACTTAGGAATTCTTCCATTGGCATTTTGTAGAAAGTTTCCATTTGCTCATACCTAGCAGCCAGTACGTAGTCAAAATAAGTACTGTTATGAACATGATTAAACATATCGATATCATCAGGTCTAACCTTGAATTCGCTTGTAAACTGACTGTAATTTATCGGGTTTTCCATTGCTGCTAAATTCGGGCTAAAAATTGAGAATAGGAAATAGATAGTTATCTGTTATCTGTTATCTGTTGTCTGTTATCTGTTGTCTGTTGTCTGTTGTCTGAAGTATGAGATATGAAGTTCTGCTATGGAATGAAGCAGAATCTATCTCACTACTCAAAATTGATTATCTATTGTCAGTTATCAGTAATTTATTTCAAAATAGAATTAGGTATTATAAACTATATTTTTTGTTATTACTCATTAAAAAATTTTTGATCCAAATCATGAAATTCAATCTTTGAATTCTAATTTACAATGATTACAAACCTCAGACAACTGATAACAGATAACTGACAGCACAATACACAACATATTTGCAATTAAACTTTCATTACCTTATCTTTGCAAACAATTGTTTAATTATTAACCGCTTTAATATTATTCACGTAATGTATTTAAGTACAGAGTACAAGGCAGAAATTTTTGCCAAGCACGGAAAAGGTGCAACAGACACCGGTTCTGCAGAAGGACAGGTAGCATTATTTACCGCTCGTATTGCTCATTTAACTGGGCATTTGAAAAAAAACAAGAAGGATTTTTCTACACAATTATCTCTTCAGAAACTTGTAGGTAAACGCCGCGCCTTATTAGCCTATCTTTTCAAAAAAGATATTAACAGGTATCGTGCTATTATCAAAGCATTAGAGTTAAGAGATATTATAAAATAATCTTAGCAAAATTTTGCGAAGCCATCCTCACTATGCGGGATGGCTTTTTTAATTAAAAAAATTAAAAATCAACATAAAAGAAGATGTACTCTAAAGAGGAAAAGTACGTCGCAAACAAAACAAATGAGTTATAACGCAATTAAAAAAACATTTGATCTGGGCGATGGCCGCATGATCGAGATCGAAACTGGAAAATTAGCCAAGCAGGCTGATGGTTCAGTTGTAGTTAAAATGGGAGACACCATGCTACTTGCTACAGTGGTATCAAGTATTGGTGCAAAACCAGGAACTGACTTTTTACCATTATCAGTTGATTATCAGGAAAAATATGCTGCTACTGGACGTATCCCTGGCGGATTTTTACGTCGTGAAGCAAGACTTTCTGATTATGAAGTATTAATCTCACGTTTGGTTGACCGTGCATTACGGCCAATGTTCCCTGAAGATTATCACGCTGATGTACAGGTTATGATTTCTTTGATATCAGCCGATAAAAACATTATGCCTGATTGTCTTGCAGGTTTAGCTGCATCAGCTGCGATTGCAGTTTCAGATATTCCTTTTAATGGTCCAATTTCTGAAGTTCGCGTTGCTAAAATTGATGGCAAATTAATAATAAACCCTTACTTGAGTGATCTGGCAAGAGCTACTATGGATCTACTGGTTGCCGGAACAGAGAATGATATCGTAATGGTTGAAGGTGAAGGTGATGAAATTTCTGAAGAAGAAATGGTTGAGGCAATTGAGTTTGCACACAAAGCAATCATTATTCAGGTTCAGGCTCAAAAAGAATTGGCTATTTTAGTTGGTAAAACTGAAAAGCGTGTTTATAGCCATGAAACGCATGATGCTGATCTGAAAGCTAAAGTGTTTGCGGCTACTTACGATAAAGTTTATGCAATTGCAAAATCAAAATCTGCAAAACATGACCGTTCTGATAAGTTTGCTGAAGTACTTTCAGAATTCATTGCTAATCTAGGTGAAGGTATTGATGATACAACTACCTACTTATCTAAGAAATATTTCCATGATGTTCAGTATGATGCAATCCGTAACCTAATACTTGATGAAGGAATTCGTCTTGATGGTCGTGATTCACGTACAGTTCGTCCTATCTGGTCTGAAATCGACTATCTTCCTACAGCACACGGCTCGGCTATTTTTACACGTGGTGAAACTCAGTCTCTAACAACCGTTACCCTAGGTGCTAAATCTGATGAGCAGCTAATTGATGGTGCTTTCTTCAATGGATACCAGAAATTCTTACTTCATTATAATTTCCCTCCATTCTCAACAGGTGAGGCCCGCCCAAATCGTGGTACTGGTCGCCGTGAAATTGGTCATGGTAATTTAGCGATGCGTTCATTAAGAAAGGTTTTACCTGGCGATGAAAATCCATATACAATTCGTGTTGTTTCTGATATTCTTGAATCAAATGGTTCATCTTCAATGGCTACTGTTTGTGCCGGAACTCTTGCATTAATGGATGCAGGTGTCAAGCTAAAAGCTCCAGTTTCAGGAATTGCCATGGGATTGATATCTGATGAAAAAACTGGTAAATATGCCATTTTAAGTGATATTCTTGGTGATGAAGATCATTTGGGCGATATGGACTTTAAAGTAACAGGAACAGAAAAAGGTATTGTTGCCTGCCAGATGGATTTAAAGATTAATGGTTTAAAGTGGGAAGTGTTAACTGCAGCTTTAAAGCAGGCTAATGAAGCCCGTCTTCATATATTAAATGAAATGAAGAAAACCATTGCTGAACCACGCGAAGATTACAAACCACATGCACCTAGGATCGTTACCCTTAAAATTGATAAAGAATTTATTGGTGCTGTAATAGGCCCTGGTGGAAAGATCATTCAGGAAATGCAGCGTGAAACAGGTGCAACTATAGCCATCGAAGAAAAAGATAATTTAGGTATTATTCAAATCTTTGCTGATAATAAGGAAGCAATTGATAAAGCTGTGAATCGTATTAAAGCAATTGCTTCAAAACCAGAAGTTGGTGAAGTTTACGAAGGAAAAGTGAAAACAATCATGCCTTTTGGTGCTTTTGTTGAGATTATGCCTGGTAAAGATGGATTACTTCATATTTCAGAAATTGACTGGCAGCGTTATGAATCAATGGATGGAGTGTTAAATGTTGGGGATATCGTAAAAGTGAAACTTCTAGAAGTTGATAAGCAAGGTAAATTAAAACTATCTCGTAAAGCTTTATTACCACGTCCTCCAAGACCTGAAGACACAAAAACAGAATAGTACAAACACTTTATATTTTTAACCTGTCTGTGAATAACAGACAGGTTTTTTTTTATACCAAATATTAAAATCAACCCTTTAACAGATTGTAAGAATCATTTTATTTAAATCAGGATAATACAATCAAAATTGTAATTTTACAAAATGAAACATCTTATTGCCCCTTCCGTTTTGTCTGCTGATTTTGCTAATCTGCAAAAAGATATAGAAATGATCAATCGTAGTGATGCAGACTGGTTTCATATCGATATTATGGATGGTGTATTTGTACCCAATATTTCTTTTGGATTTCCTGTTTTGAAAGCAATTAAAAAATATGCAAAGAAACCACTTGACGTACACCTGATGATTGTTGATCCTGATCGTTATCTACAGGAATTTAAACAAGCCGGAGCAGAAAATATTACAGTGCATATTGAAGCATGTACTCATCTAAACAGAACGTTACATGCAATAAAAGATCTTGGATGTAAAGCTGGGGTAGCAGTTAATCCTCATACCCCGATAAGTTTATTGGAAGATAGTATCGAAGATATAGATATAGTTTGTTTGATGTCTGTCAATCCTGGTTTCGGTGGTCAAAAATTCATTGATAATACCTATAAAAAAATAAAGGAACTACGTTCAATGGCTTTAGGTAGGAATAATGGTCTTTTAATAGAGATAGATGGTGGTGTATCCAATCAGAATGCAATTAAATTATTACAAGCAGGAGCAAATGTACTTGTTGCAGGTAATTCAGTCTTTTCGGCTATTGATCCTCTTATAGAAATAGCTTCACTAAAAAATCTAAACCCAGATTTCATAAAAGACTAACACTATTTTAAATGTGAAGCAAAAACAACGACTAATCTCAGGTTTTCACTCTATGAAGTCGATTTTTGGGCGATCAGTCAATGCTACTCACTTTTTTATAATTCTACTTTTTGGTTTATTTTCAAATAATCTTTTAGCTCAAGATCTTACAGTACTAAAGGGAGTAATTACCTCTGAAAAAGGTGAACTATTGAGTGGGGTTACCGTACAGGTTAAAAATACCCGATTAATAACTCAGTCTAACAGAGAGGGTGAATATTTTTTAAGTAAAGTTCCAGTTAATGTTAGTTTAATTATTAGCAGATTAGGATTTAAGGATCTAAGCCTAGATTTCATACTTAATCCTGATAAAGAAAATACTCAAAATATTGTATTAATAACTGATATACAGTCACTTGATGAAGTTTATATAACTGAAAAATTCAACTATAGCAATTCAATTAATTTGGAGTCTGCTAAGTTCTCAGCTTTCCCACAAACCTCAGGAAGCTTCGAAAGTTTTTTGAAAAATATGCCTGGAGTTTCTGGAAATAATGAGCTTAGTTCTCAGTATTCAGTTAGGGGTGGAAATTTTGATGAAAATCTTGTTTATTTAAATGATGTAGAAATATACAGGCCAATGCTAATCCGATCTGGCCAGCAGGAAGGACTAGGTTTTATAAATCCCGATCTAGCAAGTAGTACTTTATTTTCTGCAGGTGGTTTTGAAGCAAGATATGGTGATAAATTATCATCAATTTTGGATATTCGCTATAGTAAGCCAGATAGTTTATCACTTGAATTGCAAGCAGGTTTTATTTATAATTCTGCAGCTTTTAAATTGCCTTTAAAAAACGGTTTTTTTTTAGCAGGTATAAGAAACAAGAGAAATCAGAGCTATTTAGGACGTCAGAATTTAATAGGTGATTATCATTCCGGATTTTCAGACTATCAATTCCTTTTCAAGCATAATTTCACCAAAAAGCTCAATTTGTCATTTTTAGGATTATATAATGGAGGAGAAATTAGGATAAGTCCTGATAAGAGAATTACTGAATTTGGTACCTCTGATGAAGTATTAAGGTTATTTGTTAATTATGATGGTGAAGAGAGTAGCCATTATAAAGCCTTAAATAGTGCATTGACACTTTCCTATAATGTTAATAATACCTTGAATTTTAAATGGATAAATTCAGTGGCTTCTATCAAGGAGGACGAGCAAGCAAACTTACTGGGTTGGTATTCGTTTAATGAAAAGCAGGGCAGAGGTTTGAGTCAAAAGAATAGTGGAAGTTTATTAGGAATGGGCTCCAATCAAACATTTTATACTAATTATTTAAAATCGTTGATTTACAATACTGAATTACGAATGTATAAGCAAGTCAAAAGTTCTTTCATAGAAATTGGTATGCGCTTTCAATCCGATCAAATTAATGATCAACTAGATGAATACACAGCATTAGATACCAGTGGGTACTCGTTTCCTACTCAGGGAAACTGGACGTATTCAGGGCTTATTAATCAACAAAATTTGGTTAACATCCAGCGGTTTAGTGGTTTTATTCAAAATACATTCAATTTAATGCCTAATTTAATGATGACCGCAGGGGCACGATTTAATTATAACACGTATTCAAAAGAAAATATGATTAGTCCGAGGGTATCTTGGATGTTTAAACCTGGATACAGTGATCAATTACATTTGCGATTTTCTGTAGGAAAATACAATCAAGCTCCATTTTATAGAGAAATTAAAAATTATAATGGAAGCCTAAATGCTGCCGCAAGAGCGCAAAAATCACTTCATTTTATTACAGGTACTGATTATAAATTTAAGGGCCTAGGAACAAGTTTAAAATTCAGTTCTGAAATATACTATAAGTTACTAAGTAGAATTACACCCTATAAAATTGAGGACCTTAAGATTAGATATCTTTCAGATAAAACTTCAAAGGGTTATGCTGCTGGTGCAGATTTAAGTATCAGTGGTAATTTTGCAAGAGATTTAGAATCTACTTTCCGTATATCCATTATGAAAACTGAAGAAGATATTCATGATGACTTTTATCTTGCCAAGAATTTATCAGGAAATCAAATTATAGTTAGGCCGGGATATCTAAAAAGACCAACAGATCAATTATTCAATATAGGAATGATGTTTCAAGATCGATTAATTCAAAATCCAACTTATAAAGTACACCTAAACTTAATATATTCATCTTCCTTACCTATTGGTCCACCGGGACCTGCCCGCCATACCGATGTATTTAAAATTCCGGCCTATAAACGCGCAGATATTGGTTTTTCAAAAGATTTAGCTGATCCTGAAGGAAAAAAAACATCGATTTTTATTAAAAAATATTTTCAGACATTAAGCCTTCATGCAGAACTTTTCAACCTTTTGAATTTCAAAAATACCACTTCTTATTTATGGTTAAATGACAAAATGGCCCATCAATATGCTGTACCAAACTATCTCACTTCAAGGATGTTTAACTTCCGGGTGATTGCAAAATTAAAAAGTAGGTAATTCATTTGTCATCTAATCTCAATAAGCTTTAAAAACCTATTAGGTGTCAAATTATTCTGTTATTTTTGCGGCATAATCTTACGAATATGACTCATAATTTTGGTGCAGGTCCCTGCGTTCTACCACAGGAAGTTTTCAAGCAAGCCTCACATGCTGTACTTGAATTTAATAATACAGGTTTATCAATTCTTGAGATTTCACACCGTACGCCTGAATTTGAAGCCGTAGTTGATGAAACCATACTTTTGGTTAAGGAATTATTAAATGTTCCTGAGGGTTATTCAGTTGTTTTATTACAGGGAGGAGCAAGTTTGCAATTTTCTATGGCGCCAATGAATTTATTAGCTGAAGGTCAAACAGCCGCTTATTTAAATACAGGAATTTGGGCAACTAAAGCTTTGAAAGAGGCTAAAATATTTGGAAATGTTAATGTTGTTGCCTCATCAAAAGAAGATAATTTTTCATTTATTCCTAAAGATTTTGAAATACCTGCAGAGTCTGCATACTTCCATTATACCTCCAATAATACCATTTACGGAACTGAATTATTGACTGTTCCCACAACTTCAGTTCCTGTTGTTTGTGATATGTCTTCAGATATATTCAGTAGGGTTATTGATATTTCCCAATTTGGTTTAATTTACGCCGGTGCTCAAAAAAATTTAGGGCCAGCCGGATTAACACTTGTTATTGTAAAAGATGAAATATTAGGAAAGATCGATCGCAAAATTCCTTCAATGCTAGATTATCGTGTTCAGATAGAGGGTGGATCTATGTACAATACACCTCCCGTATTTTCTATTTATGTTTCTATGTTGAATCTTCGCTGGTTAAAATCTAAAGGCGGTGTATCTGTAATTGAAAAAGAAAATATTTCTAAATCTGAAGCACTTTACAAGGAAATTGATCGTAATCCTTTGTTTAAGGGAACTTGTAACCTTGAAGACCGTTCCAGGATGAATATTTGTTTTGTCATGGAGAATCCCGAATTAGAGAAGCCATTTCTGAAGTTTGCAGAAGATCGTGATATAATTGGAATAAAAGGACATAGAAGTGTTGGAGGGTTTCGTGCATCTATGTATAATGCATTACCAATAACTAGCGTGCATGCACTGATCGATGCAATGCAAGAATTTGCAGAAAAGTATCGTTAAAAATTGATTGATATTATGCTCAATGCAGTATGATTCATTTCTGTTTTTTTTTAAATATTATTAATTATGGCATCAACAAATTCAATATTTATGTTTCGTATACTCGCCAATGATGGCATTGATCCAATCGGTAAAGATTTATTAGAGAAAGCAGGTTTTCAGGTTGATACTACTCATATCCCTCAGGCAGAACTTGCAGAAGGTTTAAAAAACTATGATGGCATTACCGTGCGAAGTGCTACTAAAGTTAGGAAAGAACTAATAGATGCATGTCCGAATATAAAATTGATCGGTCGTGGTGGAGTAGGTATGGACAATATTGATGTGGATTATGCCCGAGAAAAGGGGCTAGCGGTTGTAAATACTCCGGCTGCATCCTCTCTTTCAGTTGCCGAATTAGTATTTGCACATCTTTTTACCGGCATCCGCTTTTTGCAATACTCTAACCGCAAAATGCCTGTTGAAGGCAATACCAAATTTAATGACCTAAAGAAAGCATATGCTAAAGGTGTAGAGCTTCGTGGTAAGAAAATAGGTATAATAGGTTTCGGGCGTATCGGACGCGAAACAGCAAAAGTTGCATTAGGTCTAGGAATGGATGTTTTAGCTTATGATCTTTTTCAAATCCCTTCCGAACTTGAACTTGTTCTCAGCAGAAATACACGTGTTAATTGCCCAATAAACGCAGTTAGCTTCGATCAATTAATTAAAGAGTCTGACTTTATCAGCCTTCATGTTCCATTTTCAGAAAAACCTATTCTTGGGAAAGATGAATTTTCAATAATGAAAGATGGCGTTGGAGTAGTTAACTGCTCAAGAGGTGGTACAATTGATGAAGATGCTCTTTTAGAAGCCTTAAAGTCTGGCAAAGTAGGTTTTGCAGGTCTTGATGTTTTTGATAATGAGCCAACTCCTCGTCAGGATCTGTTATCTCAATCCAATGTTTCATTAACTCCGCATATTGGAGCTTCAACCAATGAAGCTCAGGAAAGAATAGGTACTGAATTAGCTAATTTGATCATTGATTTTTTTAAAAATAGCAAGTCTTAATCTCTGAATAATTATGCAGCTTTGGTAATTGTATAATTAAATTAAATGCCAAAGATAAAACCTTTTAGAGGTATACATCCTAATCAGTTTAAAGCAGTTGAAGTTGTAACTAATCTAGAGAATTTAACTATAGCTGATGCAAAGTTTATCCGTCAAGGAAATCCATATTCCTTCGTGAATATGTTAATTCCTAAATTGGATAACCTTTTTTTAATGGGCTCAAAAAATGAACTAGCTTTTAAAAAAATTAACGAGAATTTTGAAGATTTTTTAGATAAAGGCATATTTATCAGAGACTCAGAACCATCAATTTATGTATATCAGTTAAAGCACTCCTCCAGTCTTACGCAAACTGGAATATGGACCATCACATCTATTGATGATTACCTGAATAATGTGGTTAAAAAACATGAACTAACTAGTACTGATCGCGAACAATCTTTGATTGATTATTTACAGCAGACAGGTATCGATGCAAATCCAGTATTAATCACTTATTCGGCAGTAGATAGCATTGATGTAATTATTCATGAAACTACCCTTAAACAGACTGAAATTAACTTTAATAAGGAAGGTATAGAACATAGCTTGTGGAAAATTGATGATGAGCCCACATTAACTATTTTGATGAATGAGTTTTCACAACTTTCATCCACCTACATCGCAGATGGACATCATCGCGCTGCGGCAGCTTCTTTATTAGGGATACAGCGCCGTAAGCTTAATTTGAAACATAAAGGAAACGAGGAATACAATTACTTTACTTCTGTTTACATGAGCACTAATCAGCTCAGAATCTACGGATTTAACAAGCTGATTAAAGATTTAAACGGTTTAACTTCTGTTGAAGTTTTAAAATCACTTGAAAAAAACTTTCAGCTTATTGAATCAGCACAAGCTGTAATTCCTGAAAAAATACATGATTTTGGAATGTATCTAGATGGTATTTGGTATCATTTAAAGCCTAAAACTGAAATTATTAAGGTAAATAATCCACTTGCTAAATTAGATGTTACTATTCTGCAAGAGTATATATTATCTGCTATATTTAATATTTCTGATCCCCGTATTGATTCGAGAATTAGTTACAGAGGAGGAAAGACACCTGTGACTGACCTAGTTAGCGAAGTTGATTCTGGTAAATTTGCAATTGCTTTTATTCTATATCCAACCGCAATTGAACAACTCCTTGAGGTTGCCGAAGAGGGTGGAATAATGCCTCCCAAATCTACCTGGTTTGAGCCTAAATTTGATGTTGGATTATTAATTCATCAAATAAACTAATTTCAATCAAGTTGATAGCTGAGTCCTTTCTTTGCAATTTCAACTTGATAATTCTCATCAATTAAAGAATTACTGAGACTTTCCATAGAATTCATTTCTCCATGAACCAGAAATATCTTCTTTAATTTTGCTGGGTGCTGCTGTTTAACAAAATTCACCAGGTCATTATGATCACCATGTCCACTAAACAGATCCGTTTGCTTAATTGTTGCAAAAACTGACAACTCCCTATGTCTTAAATTAATAACTGGATCTCCACGAAGTAAGCGATGTCCTAAAGTTCCTTTTGCGCAATATCCAATAAACAGAATGGTACAATAGTAATTTGAAATATTGTAATATAGATGATCCTGTATCCTGCCACCTTCAAGCATACCAGCAGATGAAATAATGATGCAAGGTTCATAATAGTTAGATATAGCCTTACTTGCATTCATATCCTGAATATAATCAAGATTGTCAAACTCAAACTCATCACCAGAGCTTCTGTAAAATTCCTGAGCTTCCTGATTCACTAAATGATGGTGCTTTCTAAATATATCAGTAGCATAGCTAGCCATAGGGCTATCTACAAATACTTTAATTTTAGGTAATAATCCATTTCTGAATATTTTATTAAGTGAATAAACTAATGCTTGGGTACGACCTACACTAAATGCTGGAATTATCAATCTTCCTGGAGATTTCACACAGGTCTCATTCACAGTTTCAGTTAGTAATTCCTCAACGCTTTGCATAGATTTATGCATTCTACCCCCATAGGTAGACTCACAAACAAGATAATCAACTTCAGGCAGTGGTTCAGGATCCTGTAAAACAGGATAATTTTTTCTGCCTATGTCTCCACTGAAAGCAATTTTTTTCTTTACTCCATGCTCTTCTATAGTCAAAATAGCCGCCGCAGCACCTAAAAGATGGCCTACTGGGATAAATGTCAAGCTGATCTGACCATTTATTCGAAATTCCTTATTGAAAGAAATTGTAACAAAACGATCTACGGTTTCCATTACATGCTTTTGAAAATAAAGAGGTTTTGGCCCTGTAGAAAAACCTTTTTTTCCTTTACGAGTTTTTCTTTGTCTACTAAGGAAAATGTTCACAGAATCAAGAAGAAGTAATTCTGTTAGGTCAGCAGTAGGAGCGGTACACAAGATCTGTCCTTCAAAACCTAAACGAACCAGGGTTGGTAAATTTCCGGAATGATCAATATGGGCATGTGTAAGTATTACTAGATCTATCTCAGCCGGTGAAAATGGAAATTGCTCATTCTCTTCAACCCAGGTATCTTTCTCATAATCCAGGCCACAATCAATCAATATGCTATAGTTTTCAGTTTCTAATAAATGCATACTGCCTGTAACTTGTCTGGCAGCACCCCAAATGGTTAACTTCATAGCTTATTCAGACTTAATTTCTTGGCTTTCAAGTTGTAATTGACTAAGATAACGGTATAAACCTTCTTTGTTTTTCATTAACTCTGAATGATTACCACTTTCAACTACTTTTCCTTTTTCCAATACAATGATCTTATCAGCTTCACGAATGGTTGAAAGTCGGTGCGCAATAATGATGGAAGTTCTGTTTTTCATTAGTTCTTCCAGTGCCTCCTGTACCAAACGTTCTGATTCAGAATCGAGCGATGAGGTTGCTTCATCTAGAATTAATAAAGCAGGGTCTTTTAAAAGGGCCCTTGCAATAGCAATTCGCTGTCGTTGTCCACCAGAAAGTTTTACCCCTCTTTCACCAACTAAAGTATCATAAGCTTCAGGAAAACTTGCAATAAAATCATGCGCATTTGCCCGTTTAGCAGCAATAAGTATATCTTCTTCACTAGCATTTAATCGACCATAGGCTATATTTTCACGAATTGTACCTCCAAATAAGAGAACATCCTGTGGAACAATAGCTACTTGATTTCTAATATCAGTTAGTGAAAAATCAGTAGAGGGCTTTCCGTCAAATAATAATTGTCCCTCTTGTGTTTCATAAAATCGAAGAATTAAGCTGGCAATAGTTGATTTTCCGGCTCCACTGGGCCCAATTATAGCAACTTTTTCACCTTTATTGGCTTCAAAAGATACACCATTTAAAACGGTTATTTCCTTTCTTGAAGGATAAGCAAAAACTACATCTTTGAATTTTAGATTACCATGAATATGATTAACAACACTGTTCTTTTCAATATCCATAGAAATGGGTTCATTCACTTCAGCAAGAATTTCTAAAACCCTTTCGCTTGCTCCAAATGCTTTTTGCATCGTTGCATAGAGTTCGGGAAAGCTACCCATTGCTGCACCTACAAAAGTAGAAAGAAGAATAAAGGTAAACATACTGGCTACGCTTATCTCTCCAACCTGAACCAGATGAGAGCCATACCAAACAACAGAAACGATGGTGCCAAATAAACAAAAAACAATAAATGATGCAAATACACCCCGAAATTTTGCCCCCCGCATTGCAATCTTTACAACTTCACGAATACTTTTATTATATCGTCCAACTTCAAAAGCTTCATTTACGAATGCTTTTACATTGGAGATTCCTTGTAGGGTTTCTTCCACAATTGTATTTGATACGGCAAGTTGATCTTGAGCCTGCCTACTTATTTTCCTAATGAAACGTCCAAAAACAACTGCTACAGCTACTAAAATGGGAAGAACTGCGAGCAACATTAATGTTAGTTTTCCAGAAACTAATACTAGAAAAATAATTCCTCCTGTAAATATGATAACCTGCCTAATCATTTCGGCTAGGGTAGTAGTTATTGCATCTTGAATCTGAGAAAGATCTGCAGATAACCTGCTATTTAATTCTCCAACTCTTCGTTGAGAGAAAAAATTCATCGGCAGCGTGATTAATTTATGATAGGTATCTCTCCTAATATCTGCGAGGCCTTTTTCTGCAACTTCTACAAACCAATTTATCCTATAAAAAGAAAAAATAGCCTGTATAAATAAAACCCCAAGTAAAGTTAGTGCAACAGTATTCAGCTCAGTTGGGAAAATGTCTAATATCTCATTAGGGACCATTTTTCCACCTTGAGAAGCCTGAGCACCAGTACCGATTAAGCGCCCCATAAGTAATGGAAACAAAAAGGAACTAGCACTAGAAAAAATTAGACAGGCAAGACCAAGAAAAAACTTAGTACGATATGGCCTTAGGTAAATCAATAATCTCATTACTTGCTTTAAACTTTCCTTATTGATCTTTGCTTTAGGAAGTTCTTCCGCTTGAGCGTTACCACTATTTAATCTTGAACGTGCCATTTTTATTACGAGTGATTTATTGTCAAACTACTATTCTGAGCAAATAGTTGAGCTCCTGTTACAATGAAAATAAAATATTACTAATAATGAGCTTATACTCATGCTATTT
Organism: Sphingobacteriaceae bacterium; assembly: GCA_947479815.1. Lineage (GTDB taxonomy): Bacteria > Bacteroidota > Bacteroidia > Sphingobacteriales > Sphingobacteriaceae > Daejeonella. Next base: position 10,031 of record CANKAT010000021.1, on the reverse strand, counting down.
TATTGATCTGTGGATAAACTCCATGCAAGTGCTTTTTCAGAGAACAATGGTTTTACTTTTGACCAGGTATTTTTGAAAAGATAGGAATCTCTATAAGAATTGAGTTTCGCTTCACTTTGCCAATTACTAATGGTGAAAAAAGTACATTCGTTGTTCAGGTCATTCATAAGTTCTAATCGAATACAACCATCAAATGCAGTGATTGATTTTTCAGCCGCGTAAAATATTTCCTTGAAACAGTCAATTTTATCGTGCATAAACGTCATTTTGACGATTCTAGTAATCATGATTTAAACTCAATTCTTACAATATCACCCAAATGAAGACCAAGTAATCCACTGGCATTACCTTTGTTAATAGCTATTTCAAGATGATTGCTGATCCCAAACAAACAAAGTTTTTCACCTTCAGGTACTTCATTATAATGCCAGCTTAAAAGAGAAATAGACTCATTTCTTTTGAAAAAGAGAGTGAAGTCCCGGTTCTTTTGAACAGTTGTAAATATTTCTTTGGTGATATTGGTTATAATATTTTGAAATGAATCAATGTAAATAACGCTACCTCTAATAATATCAGGTTCTATTACCGGTTGAATGGTCATTTTTTCTTCAATTCCAGAAACTGATAATCCAATGTCAGTAAGTTTTCCTCCTTTTGCCAGGTGAGTCACAGCTTTTGGGAATATATCTGATAATGGAAAGTGAAGATATTTTAAATCCTGCATAATATTTAGCTCTACGATCTCAGTAGGTTTTTCGTCAAAAAGAAGTGAAAAAATTCCATTATCTGAGCCCACAAAATAATGCCCTCTGTAACTTAAGCCCAAATAACGTGTCTTTTCATTGAATACTGAATCAATTCCGATTAAATGAACTGTGCCCTTAGGGAAATAATAAAAGGCATTCTTTAAGATAAATGCTGCCTGAGGGATGTTAAATGCAGAAACATCATGACTAATATCCACAATATTGGCATTAGGTAGCTGGCTCAGGATACTCCCTTTTAGAGCAGCCTGATAAAAATCTTTATGTCCAAGATCGGTCGTTAAAGTTATTATTGCCATTTAAAATGTGAATATTTATTGTTATTCTTGTTATAAATATTGCTGGTGCAAATATTCAATTTTAATCTCAAATAAATACCTCTCCACTAAAAATAAGCACAGCTTGAACGAACTTATTATAACCATCGAAAATGTAAACCCGGTAGTAATATGGGGTTCAAACAATGAATATTTTGAGATAATAAAACGAAATTTTCCAAAAATTAAAATTGTAGCCAGAGGAAATACTGTAAAAGTATTAGGTGATGAATCAGAAATTAATATTTTCAAAATTAAATTCGACGAATTAATCAAACATATTGAAAAATTTCAATCGCTTAACAATAACGACTTAGAGCAAATTTTAGGTACAACTATTCCTGATAATGCTGACTTAGAAATTCAATCTTTAAATTCAGGTGGTACAGCACCTATTGTTTTTGGACCCAATGGCCTAGTAATCAAAGCTAGAACAGCCAACCAACGGAAAATGGTGGATAGTATCATTAAAAATGATATCATTTTCGCTATTGGTCCTGCAGGTACTGGTAAAACTTATACAGCGGTCGCATTAGCAGTTAGGTCATTGAAAAACAAGGAGATAAAGCGTATTATATTAACTAGACCAGCAGTTGAAGCTGGCGAAAATTTAGGTTTTTTACCGGGAGATTTAAAGGAAAAAATAGATCCGTACCTCAGGCCATTATACGATGCCTTAGATGATATGATACCTGCAGATAAACTTAAATTATTTTTAGAAAACAGAACCATTGAGATTGCACCACTAGCATTTATGAGAGGCCGAACTCTCGACAATTGTTTTGTAATCCTCGATGAAGCCCAAAATGCTACTGATCTTCAATTGAAAATGTTTTTAACCAGAATGGGACCTACTGCAAAATTTATAGTTACTGGTGATATAACACAAATTGATTTACCAAGAAAACAACAATCAGGCTTAAATACTGCACTAAAGATACTCGGAGAAATTAAAGGCATAGATATCATTTATTTGAATGGAGATGATGTAGTTAGGCATAAGCTTGTTAAAAACATCTTAAGAGCATATGGTGATATCCAGTAATTAATTTCGGTTGTAACTATTTTTTACTGAATTTTACAGTCAAACACCAAAAAGCTATTTCAATGACTGCAATTAAAGAAACACATTTCAATTTACCCGGACAAAGTAATTTTTATAAAGGCAAGGTTCGTGATGTATACACTATAGGAAATAAGTTCCTTGTTATGGTTGTAACTGATAGAATATCTGCATTTGATGTTGTTTTACCTGAACCCATCCCATACAAAGGGCAAGTTTTAAATCAAATAGCTTCCAAATTTCTTCAGGCTACTCTTGATATTGTTCCTAATTGGGTAATTGATGTTCCTGATCCAAATGTCACTATTGGGAAGATATGTGAACCGTTTAAGGTTGAAATGGTTATCAGAGGATACCTTGCCGGACATGCATGGCGTGAATATCAAGCTGGAAAGCGCTCAGTATGCGGAGTAACTTTACCTGAAGGACTAAAAGAAAATGATAAATTACCTGAACCAATTATAACTCCAACTACAAAAGCATCTGTAGGGCACGATGAAGATATTTCTCGTGAAGAGATCATCAGTAGGAATATTGTTGCTGAAAAAGATTATCTCTTACTAGAAAAGTACACCCGAGCATTATTTCAACGCGGTACTGAAATGGTTGCTGAACTGGGATTAATTCTGGTAGACACCAAATATGAGTTTGGAATGGCAGATGGTCAGATTCATCTTATTGATGAAATTCATACACCTGATTCTTCACGTTATTTCTACAAAGATGGATATGAAGAACGTCAAGCAACTCATGAACAACAAAGACAACTATCTAAAGAATTTGTTCGTAAATGGCTAATTGACAATGGATTTCAAGGTAAAGAAGATCAAATGATTCCTGAAATGACTCCTGAATTTGTAAACTCCATTTCTGAAAGATACATTGAATTATATGAACACATCACAGGTGATAAGTTTATGAAAAATAATCATACTGATGCCGCAAAAAGGGTAGAGCATAATATAAATGAAGCTTTAATCAGGCTTGTCTAATTAATTTATGTAATTAAGAATTGTTTAATTATATTTAAGAATCATGAAATTTACAGTAGACAAACACGAAAAATATGTCCTGATTAAACTAAATGAAAGTAAGTTAAACAGCTTAATTTCACCACAGCTTAAATCTGAACTAATTCTTTGTAATTCAGAGGGGCAAAGAAATATTATTCTTGATCTCTCTAATGTAAAATATTCTGATTCTTCAGGATTAAGTAGTCTATTGGTTGGACATCGAATTTGTAAAAATGCTGATGGCACATTTATTCTAACTAGAATCAATGAAAATATTTCAAGATTGATCGCTATTTCTCAGCTTGATAACATTCTAAGTATTGTAGCAACCGTTGATGAAGCTATTGATCTTATTTTCATGGAAGAAATAGAAAAAGAATTGAGAAGAGAATTAGAATAAAATTATTTTTATAAACTGCACATGAAATTTGAAGTTACTATTTTAGGTAGCAGTTCTTCAACCCCTATTTTTAACAGAAATCCATCGGCACAGCTTCTTAACGTAAATGAGAAGTATATGCTCATTGATTGCGGAGAAGCCACTCAAAATCAATTATTGCATTTTGGACTTAAAGCAAATAGGATTGACCAAATATTTATTAGTCATTTACATGGCGACCATTATCTGGGTCTGGTAGGTCTTCTTTCTTCATTACATTTAACAGGTCGTACAAAACCGATGGATATTTTCGGTCCGGCTGATTTATTAGAAATTATTGATCTTCAATTCAAACTTTCCCAAACAGTTCTTAAATATCCAATTAATTTTAAGGCAACAAATTCTGAGGTACATGAAATGATCTTTGAAAGTTGGGATGTACATGTTGAAACATTTCCTCTTGATCACAGAATTCCATGTACAGGCTTTAAGTTTACAGAAAAACAGCGTTTAAGAAAAATTAACAAAGATAAGGTCGAAGAATTATCCATACCTACAGAGATGTTACCTCTTATCAAAAAGGGGCAGAGCTATACTGATAAAAATGGAATAGTTCACTCTGCCAAAGAATTAACTACAGAAGCGGATAAGCCAAAGGTATATGTGTATTGCTCAGATACCGTATGTAGCTGGAAATATATTGATCATATTACTAATGCTGATTTGCTTTATCATGAAGCAACCTTTATGAATGATATGATCAATAGGGCAGAAGAGACTTTTCATACAACTGCATTACAAGCAGGTGAGATAGCATTAAAAGCTAAGGTGAAGAAATTGTTAATCGGACACTTCTCTGCTAGATACCGAGATCTGGAGCCTCTTCTAGAAGAATCCAGAAGCATCTTTGCAGAAACATCATTGGCTATTGAAGGTAAAACCTTTATGATTTAATGATTTTAAATATTGCGTCAATAATCTTAACTCAGAATACCTTGTAAGATTTTAGGACTTTAGTAAATTGCAACTCAATTTTATTTTTTTCTTCCAAAAACAGAGAAATTAACATACCGTTTAGGATTAGCTTTTAGATCGATCATTAATTTATCAAGGTTTTCAGCAGCATTATTCAAATTATTGTACATCTTTTCATCATTAATTAATTGACTTAATGTACCAGTTCCAGAATTAACCTTACTTACAATAACTTGAAGATCAGCTACTGCCTTATTTGCTTCTGTAATAGTTTGGACAAAATTAGCTTTTGCAACATCATCTGAAACCTTTTCAAAATTATTGATGATGGTATTAATCTTACTATTATTATTTTTAAAATTAGATGAAATTGACTCAAGATTGGTCATTATCCCTGATATTTTAGAACTCTGAATAGTTACAACACCGTCAACTGTTTTAGTCGTTTTTTCAAGAGTTTCAAGAGTCCTAGCTATACTTGCAAAACTCCGTTCAAAGTTTCTTTGAAACTCGGGGTTAAGTGTATTATTTACTGAAGTAAGTACTGAATCTAATCGAGCTATTATCTGTTCTGCCTTTTTCTGTACTGGTTCAACCTGGTCCATTAAATCTAATTGGATATTTGCGTTCAACGTATCGCCATCTTCTGCAAAATCACTTCCACTACCTAATTCAAAAACTACAGCCTTTCCACCCAACAGATCTGTACTTTCTAAACGTGCAATAGTATTCTTAGGAATTGCATACTCTGGATCTATTTTAAATTGAGCAAGGATTTGTCCAGTAGGAAGCAAGGTAAGTTTAGAAATCCGACCTATCTGATAGCCATTGACCATTACAGGTTTGGATATCACTAAACCGTCAACCCGGTCATATTTAGCGTAAAATTCATTTTCATTTGAAAATACATCATTGCCCTTTAAAAAACTATACCCAATAATCAGAATTGCAATGGCTATAGCGGCTAATACACCAACTTTGGTTTCATTTGTAATTTTCATCAATATTTATATTTTATTTATCTTTATCTAAGATCATCTTGTTTAATTAAGTATTTACAAAACGGAAATACTAATTTTACTCCATCTCAGCCTGTTTTTTGTAGGTCTGTATTGCCTTTAATAAATTCGCCACAATCTCATTTTGACCTGATTCAGAGTTCAAATATTCTTCTTCCTCAGGATTAGATACAAAACCAATTTCAGTTAGTACAGCGGGCATACCTGCTTTAGCCAAAACTGCCAAACTTTGCTCCTTCACACCGCGATCAATTCTGCCACTCTGAATGTATTCTTCTTGCATAAAGGATGCCAGTTTAATACTTTGCTCTCTAAAAGCATTTTTCATTAAAGAAAGAAGTATAATACTTTCAGGATCTTTGGGATCATATCCTTCATAATTATCTTTATAATCCTTTTCTAAAAGGATGGATTCATTTTCACGCATCACTACATCTTGTTCATCCAATCTGCCAAAACCTGATACAAAAGTCTCAGTACCACGCGTGGATGTGCTTTGTACTGTTTTATAGATTGGAATTTTACGCCCTCTACTATCCTTACGGTATCCGTTTACAATTCTCTTTATAGGCATCGAATTACAATGAATAGAAATGAAAATATCGGCTTTTGCTCGATTAGCGATTCCTATTCGCTCGTACAATGGAATAAAAACATCTGTTGTTCGGGTATAAACAACTTTTACATCTTTTAAATTTTCTTCAATTGCTTTTCCTAAACGCAAAGCAACCTGAAGAGCTATATCTTTTTCTCTTGAAAACACCCCCTTTGTTGCCCCGTCTGTTCCTCCATGACCAGCATCTACAACAATTGTTTTTATCTTATATGGTGTATTGCCAAGATTATTTGCATGAGTTAATACAGAAATAAAAAACAAGACAGTTAGTAATACGTATTTGTATCTGTTCAATGGTATATTTTTCATTAATTTTGAGGACATATTAGTATCTATCATTGCAAAAATAGTATTCATCAGCGAATTTGAAATTTATTAGACCCATTTTTATTGTTTTTTCTTTAGTTACTCTAGTAACTATTGCCATAGATGGTTCTGTTTATGCTCAACGACCTGTTTTACGACCTGATAACGCATTAAGAAAATCAACATTATCATCAGATACCATAAAATTAGATTCAGTAACAAAAAAATCAACTGCATCAGGTGCTTTCACTTCAAAAGTAAGCTACTCGGCCGAGGATTCAATAAAAGCAGATATAACAAACAATATAGTATTTTTGTATGGAAAAGCTCGAGTTAAGTATGAAGATTTTGAATTAGAAGCTGATTATATCAGGCTTGACCAAAAGAATAATAGCTTGTTTGCTAGCGGAATTACGAATCCTAAAACAAAACTATATACTGGTAAACCTCTAGTTACACAAGGAGCTGAACCTCCACTCTCTACAGATTCACTTTTCTTTAATTATAAAACTAAAAAAGGTAAATCATTTGGAGTCTTTACTGATGTAGAAGGTGGATTCCTGCAGGCAGCACAATTCAAAAAGAACCAATATGATGAAGGTTTTTTTAAAAGAGGTATTTATAGTACCTGTAATTTACCTCATCCTCATTTTGGGATTCATATCACCAGAGGTATTGCCACTGATAAACAGATCATCACCGGACCTGCCTATTTGGTAATTGAAGATATTCCATTGCCCTTGGGTTTGCCTTTTGGCTTTTTTCCTAAACCAAACCGCCGATCTGGCGGATTACTCTTTCCAACTTTTGGAGAGGATACCAGAGGTTTTTTTATGCGCGATCTTGGATATTACCTCGGTTTAAATGATTATTGGGATCTTTCCACTCGTGGAACTTTATATTCAAAAGGATCTTATGAAATGGGTACTGCAGCTCGATACCGAAAGAATTATAAATATGACGGAGGACTGAACTTTAGATTTGCATCCACAAAAAATGGCGTTGAAGGTACTCCTTCTTATAAAACACCAAATAAGGATTTTAACCTTACCTGGACTCATTCCCAAAGTCCTTTGGCTAACCCAGGTACAACCTTTAGTGCTTCAGTGAATGCCGGAACCGGTTCATATTTTTCCAATACTGGAGCTGCTGGGTCTTATAATCCAACAGAAATGGCTAGAAATACACTTTCATCTAGTATCAGTTATGGTAAGGTATTTGCTAATGGCTTGTTTAATTTTTCATCGAGTCTTTCACATAGTCAGGATATTGAGCAACAAACTGTATTCCTTGATTTGCCACGTTTTAGCTTAAACATGACCACAATTAACCCTTTTGACTCAAAAGATCGTGCCGGGGAACAAAAATGGTATCAGAGACTTAGTTTAGGTTATAGTATGCAGGGAAGCAATTCTATTAATACGAAAGAATATGAACTTTTTAAGAAAGAATCACTGAAAGATTTCAGAAATGGAATACAGCATGATATTCCAATTAGCTTATCACTAAATCTTCTAAAATATTTTCAATTCAACTCAGGAATGCAATACAGTGAAAAATGGTATCTGCAAACTATTCGAAAACGTTTAGATCCTGTAGCATCAGGTTTTAAACAGGTAACAGACACAATTCAGGGTTTTAGTAGAGTATACGATTATAGTTTAAACACCGGTCTTTCCACTAAATTATATGGTAAATTCAGTTTCAAAAAAGGAAATTTAATGGCCTTGAGACACATTATGACCCCATCTGTAAATTTTAATTATCGTCCTGATTTTGGAACAAGCCGTTTCGGATATTTTCAAAATATTCAAGGTGATACTTCTAAAATTAATTCCCGTTATTCCATTTATGAAAATGCAGTTTTTGGCTCACCATCTGCAGGTAGAGTGGCTGGTATTGGCTTTAGTATGGATAATAATATTGAGGCAAAAGTTCGATCAGATGCTGATTCTACAAAAAGTTCAATAAACATTCCAATTCTTCAAAGTCTTTCATTTTCAGGTAATTACAATTTCGCAGCAGAGAATTTTAAGCTATCAACTATTGGATTTTCTGGCCGTACAGCCTTTTTCAAGGAAAAAATTGGAATAAACTTCTTTGGAACATTAGACCCATATAAACTAGATGCCTTAGGTAACCGGATTGATAAATATACCATTGAATCAGGAAAGCTTGCTAGGTTAACCAATATCGGTTTCTCTACTGATTTTAGTTTTAATTCGAAGGCCGCCAAGAGCAGGAGTGAGAATCTAACTGAGATCGATAAAGCTAAACAGAATTTAACACGTCAGCAGCAAGAAGAATTAAATGTAATTAGTCGCGATCCAAACGCTTTTGTGGATTTTAATGTGCCTTGGAATGTAAGTGCTGCCTATAGTTTTAACTATTCAAAGAGTGGACTTAATGCTAATATTTCAAACACATTGAATATTTTTGGAGATTTTAATGTAACTCCGAAATGGAAAGTTCAATATACTTCCGGATATGATTTTCACGCTAATAAACTTAGCTTGACTCAATTTTCAATTTACCGCGACCTACATTGCTGGGACCTTTCATTCAGATGGTCGCCAATAGGAACATATAAATTTTACAGTGTTGATTTAAGGGTTAAGGCTTCAATACTTCAAGACCTGAAACTTAGCAAACGCCGTGATGCATACAATAACTTCTGATATGATAGCTGAAATTATAACTATTGGTGATGAAATACTCATAGGACAAATCGTAGATACGAACTCTGCCTGGATGGCTCAAAAACTAAATCTTGCTGGTATCAAAGTTAAACAGATAACATCTGTTTCTGACGATCGTCAGCATATTCTGGATACTTTATACCAGGCCTCTCAACGAGCAGACCTGATATTAATTACGGGTGGTTTAGGCCCAACAAAAGATGACATCACAAAAAAGACATTAGCAGATTATTTTGAAACAGGATACAGAATTGATATGGATGCTTTGAAAAATGTAGAGCGAATTTTTGCACGTTATCATGTTCCGGTATCTGATATTAATAAAAAACAGGCTGAAGTTCTTGAAAATTGCACCACGCTATTGAATTTGAATGGCACAGCGCCTGGCATGTGGATTGAAAAAGATAATAAGATTTATATCTCTATGCCCGGAGTACCTTTTGAGATGATGTATATGATGGAGGAGTTGGTGATTCCAAAAATAAAGGAAACATTTAAGCTGCCTAATATTTATCATTATACCATTCTAACTGCTGGTATTGGTGAATCTATTCTTGCAGAAAAGATATCCGATGTTGAAGATTCCCTACCTGAGCATATTAAGTTAGCCTATCTACCTAAATTAGGTATGGTAAGATTACGTTTAAGTGGAAGCGGTTCAGATGCTGAAAAATTAAATTTAGAGATACGTTCATTTTCAACAAGAATAATTGACCTAATCAGCGAATATGTTATCATAGAAAGTGATACCGCCCTTGAAAAAGTAATTCTTGATCTGATGGAATCAAAAGGACTAAGCTTATCTACAGCAGAAAGTTGTACAGGAGGCTATATTTCTCATCTTATTACGCAGCAATCTGGAAGTAGTAAGGTTTTTGTT
>CANKAT010000020.1 GCA_947479815.1 Sphingobacteriaceae bacterium | reverse complement strand
TCATTTCTACAGCAAGATTGGTTTTGATATCTACCAGACTGTAGATATTAATTACCATCATTTTGTGTTGAATGATTATGTGATGAGGAAAAAATTGTAATCCAAACTTCCTGATAAAAATCAGGATTACTGATTCAATTTTGGAATCCTCTTCGGTGTATCCGTTCCTGCTACAATGCTTCTTGCGCTTAATGCGATAGCCTTTATTGTAGCCCAGATATTGGATACAGCAAGTGTTTCAAATTCATCATTTACAGTATGATAGAACTTATCTATATCGATTTCATCAGTTGAGATGGTATGTGCCGGAACTCCTAGGGCTGCAAGTGTTGCATTATCACTGCGATAAAATAAATTTTGCGTTGGATAAGGATCTGGATGAAATTTAAAATCAGTTCCTTCCAGGTTTTTCTGAAGTATTTCGCCAAAGTCTGATCGTTCGTATCCTGTTATAAATGCTGCATTTTTTCCGAATTTAGACTCCTTGCCAATCATTTCAATATTAAACATAGCCACTACATCATCCGGATTCAATAAAGATGAAAAATGACGGGCACCGAAACCTCCAACCTCTTCTGCAGTGAAGGCAACAAATATCAGCGTACGCTCATTATTGTTTAATTTCTTATAGTATTGTGCCAAAGATATCACCGCTGTTGTTCCAGAAGCATCATCATCCGCACCATTAGCAATAGCATCGCCATCAACCGACTTCACAATACCAAGATGGTCGTAATGAGCAGAAATCAATACCAGTTCCTTTTCTTTTGATTTTCCAGGAAGCATTCCTGCAACATTAAATAAAGGAAGCTCCTCAATGATATTGGAGGCGCTTACACTGTAAGAATTCGCATCAGTTTCGCCAAGTACAAATACTGCAGCACCTGAATCCTTAACTTTCTCAACGATCCGCCCTCTCGAAGAATTATCCTTCAGACGTTTAAATAGGGCAGCATGTTTAGTATCAACCAGAACCAAAACCTCCGTTTTCAGGGCAGATATTTCACGATATCGCTGAATAAATTGCTCTCCTGCAGCAATTTGAATAATGCTATTCCCAGAAGTATTGTTGAACTTTAAAGAAGGCAAGTCTGAAATGGCCAATACATTTTGCTGATCAACAAGCTTTCCATTTATGGTGACGTTTATTTCTCCGGCTTTAATTCGTTTTACACTAAAATTTTGCCTGAAATCAGTATCCCCTGTCAAGGGTTTAAGTCCGATCTGCTTAAATTCATTCTCAATAAATTTCGCAGCCTTATCAATACCCGGGGTAAAAGTACCTCTTCCTTCCATTTCATCAGAAGAAAGTGTTTTGATGATACGGGCAACATTTGCCTCTTTAATGATCTGTTCTGGTTTCTGAGCTACACATGATGCCAGAAATAAAATGGCGATAAAGCCTGCGTATAATCTTTTCATGTTATTTATTGAATTCGATGAATCTATCGGATGATTTTATTCTGTTTTTATTTAATTTTTGATGATAACCAGTCGTTTTTGAACCTGATTTGCTCCAGACTTGCCTTTTCATTTTCCACTACCTCAAGTAAATTACTTTCCTGAAGTTTTAAATTGGCAGTTTTTATTCTGCCTTTATGTTCGAAAGTAACTGAAATGTTTTGGCCAGGTTTGTATTTACTGAGTATACCATCAAGCCTTCCGTTCACATCATCATTGCCGATCCTTGAAATATAATCCCCTATATCAATTCCTGCTTCATATGCCGCGGTTCCCTTGACAGTTGCAGCTGAAACTACATTCCTCCCATCTGTTGGTCTCAAATTCAATCTGAGGTTCCCAATACTTGCCTTTCCGGGTTCAGCTTTCCGAAGTTCCAGCCCAGCATTGGCCAGTAACTTTACATAATCATTCTTTTCAGTACCGTAAATGTACCTATGGAAAAAATCTTCTGCAAACCTGGTATTGGTTAGTGTTCCCAACACATTTTGCAAATCCGGGATTGAATACGGTATTTCTGATTTGCCATGTTTTTTCCATACAGCCTGCATAAAATCATCCAGTGTAAGTTTAAATTCTGACCGTAAACGAAGATCAAGGCCCAGTGCAATAAAGGCACCATAGGTATAGTAGGAGGTAAAGGTATTAGCATAATTATTCCTGTCCACAGAAACTCCAGCATCCACAAAAACTGCACGGCGGCTCATTTGAGGTGCAGAAAAGCTTGAAGCACCCGGAGAATTCAATACGCCGTTTAGAATATCGGAAAGTACGCTCTGATATTGTCTGTCTGAAAGAAAACCTGCTCTTTTTAAGATCAGATTGCCATAATACTGCGTGAAACCTTCTGCAAACCAAAGTTCAGAACTCATATTGGCATGCGAAAAATTGAAAGGCTCCAGAGTTTTTGGACGAATACGTTCCACATTCCAGGCATGAAAAAACTCATGCGAAAACGTACCCAGAAGCTCTTCCTCGTTACCCGCAATCTTATTCTGTGTATCGGTGATTACGGTTGAATTTCTATGCTCCATGCCATCACCTGCATTATCCTTACTTACATCCTGCAAAAAAGTATAGGTGCCCTGATCAAACCTTGGCAATTCGCCAAACACAGCTTTTGATTCTTTAACCAAATGTTCAACCATTTTGGCATAACCAAACACCACATCCTTATTATCAACACTATGAGAACTCACGCGAATGAGCTGTTCGGTATTATCTGTATTTCTGTCTGCCCAACTAAATAAATGATGATCAGAAAGTTCAACCGGACTATCCATAAAATAATTCAAATCAGGCGCAGTGAACGTATCTGCAAGTACTGTAGGCTTTAATTGAGTGGCCACTTTCCAGCCATATTTATTCAGGTCATTGAATTTGATTTGAATTGGCCTTCCGGTAAGTAGGGGAACCCACATAAAAGCCGCAGGCATATTTAAATGAGCATGTATTTCATCAATTGCCAGATAAGTACCATCAACCCAGTTACCGAACACAGTATACGATATCTTAACGGTTCCATTATGCTTATCTACTCTATAAACATCACCTTCAATCTGAATTACTGGTAATTCACTCCCATTTTCATTAAATGCTTTTACAGCATAAACATTCTTTCCAAACTCATGGGTTGCATACCTTCCTGGAGATGATCGGCTCATCCTAAAAGTTAAGGGGCCTGTAGGAACATCAGGAATTAGCAATTCAATATCTGCCTCATGATGAACCGCATTGGGAAATGAGATCCTGTATTCTAGTGGTTTCTGAGCGGATAAGTTCAGGGTAGAAAATAACAATAAAAGGAGATATAAGCTTGTTCTCATTGGTTAGTTTAATTGGCGGGATGAAGTTAAAAAAAATGTGTTGGATAAAGAACCTACTAATCTAGCTGCTGGTCAATAGTGAATTTAGCATTCATAAGATCATTCCGTAAAGAATAGCAGCTAGACTTTCCGTAAAAACAAAATACATGACATAGCCACCTAACAAGGCTTATTGCAGCGTCAAGATTATAGTTTAGCAGGTCTGATATTTAGTATTAATTACAGAAAAACGTACCTTTACATCCTAATAAAAATCAGCATGAAGGAAATAACAGTACTTGAACTTAAGATGATGATCGACAATAAGGAAGATTTCCAATTGATTGATGTACGTGAAACTTTTGAATATGAAATGTCAAATCTGAATGGCGAAAACATTCCGCTTGCCGGTGTTATACTTGAAGCATCAAAAATAAGTAAAGATAAACCTGTAATCATGCAATGCCGCAGCGGTGCAAGAAGCGCAGCTGCCCTGAATCAGCTTGAACAACAATTAGGCTATACTAATCTTTATAATTTAAAGGGTGGCATTCTTGCATGGAAAGCTGAATTTGAACCAGATATGCCGGTTTATTAATCTGATATGCTAAAAAAAATCCTGTTAAATATTTTCTTGAACGTAGCAATTATTGTTATTGTAATCTGTCTAGTCTGGTCATTTAAGAACAAGTATTATTTATACCTTTTTGCCGGAATTCCACCATTAGCTATGCTGATCTACCTTAAGTTCAGGCTGGTAAAAAGCGTAAAAAGCCTTACCAATAAAGGAAAATAAGATCTTATTTATTTTGATTTTTTAATCCCAATCCTGCCAAGTCAGACAGCACCCATTTCCCATCCTTAAAATCAGGATCTTTATATGGGTTGTTACTGGTTAAGAATGGACCGTCAAGATCAGCCCAGTCGCACAGTGGTGCTAAAGCTGCTGCTGCAAGGGTACCACAACTAGTTTCGCTCATACAGCCGATCATGGTTTTCAAGCCGAGCTCTTTTGCTTTCCTAATCATTCGATAACCTTCATGCATACCGGCGCTTTTCATCAGCTTCATATTGATGGCATGATAAACACCCTTCGCTTTTTCTACATCAGCAAATCGCTGAACAGATTCATCTCCAACTATGGCTATTGGACTTCGCTCAGTGATCCAGGCATTGGAATCAGGATCATCTTTAGCCATCGGCTGCTCAATTAAAACCACTCCCTGTTCGTGCAGCCAGCATACCATATCCAGACCCTGTTGCTTATCTGTCCATCCCTGATTAGCATCAACATATAATGGTTTATCGGTTGCCGATCGAATGGTGTTGATCAACTCCTTATCATTATCCCTTCCAAGTTTCACCTTAATGATATGACAATTTTCGCCTTCTTTGATCTTTTGTATTAGCACTTCAGGTGTGTCAATACCAAGTGTATAAGAAGTAGGAGGCATTTTTGAAGGATCCGAATTGAAATATTGAAAACAAGGTTTTTGTTCGATTTTTCCTCGAAGATCATGCAGAGCTATATCCACAGCAGCCTTAATATTTGGATTTCCAGGAGCTATGCTATCCAAATAAGCAATCACTTCATCAAAATCAAAAGGTGCTTTTAACCAAGAAAGATCCACTTTAGACATAAAAGCCATTGCAGATTCAATATTCTCACCCATATATGGCACCATAGAGGCTTCGCCAAATCCGGTAAAACCTTCATGACTGATCTCCATCAGCATAATTGGAGTAGAAGTACGCGAAAACTTGGCAATAGTAAACGGATGCTTGAGGTTTAGTTCGAAAGGATTATAGCTGATCTTCATAAAGAATATATTAATGCACGAAATAACGAAATTTATGACAGGGAGATAGATTATTGACCCATATTTTTTTGAATTAATAAATATCCTTCTTTCTCACGCAGAAGAAAGTCTAATGATTAAATTTAGGCTTCTGAAAAAAGTACAGATAGGGAAATGAAAAATTTAAAAATATCCACTGCTCAGTTTGAAAATAAAAGTGGTAATAAGGAATATAATCTATCAGTTATTGACAAATTAGCCGCAAAGGCAGCAGCCGAGGGTTCTAAAGTCATTGCTTTCCATGAATGTTCAATTACAGGTTACACCTTTGCAAGGTACTTATCAAAAGATCAGATGCTTGAAGTTGCTGAAATTATTCCTGATGGACCAAGCATCCTGAAATTAGCTGAGATTGCCAAAAAGCATGATATTACAATTCTAGCAGGACTTTTTGAGAAAGATAAAGACGATAAGATATTTAAGGCCTATGTATGCGTTGATAAAAATGGGCTTATCGCAAAGCATAGAAAACTGCACCCTTTTATCAATGCACATATAAACCCTGGAAATAGTTATACCGTATTTGATCTCCACGGATGGAAATGCGGAATTCTGATCTGCTATGATAATAATGTCATTGAAAATGTACGCGCAACAGTATTACTGGGGGCTAATATAGTATTCATGCCCCATGTTACCATGTGCACACCTTCAACAAGGCCAGGTGCAGGCTTTGTAGATCCTGGTTTATGGCAGAACCGCGAAAATGACCCCACCTCGCTTCGCCTAGAATTTGATGGGATGAAAGGAAGAGAATGGCTGATGAAATGGCTCCCATCAAGAGCCTACGATAATGGAATATATGCTGTTTTTTCAAATCCTATCGGGATGGATGATGACCAGTTAAAAAATGGATGTTCCATGATCATTGATCCGTTTGGGGATATTTTGGCAGAGTGCAGATCCTTTGATGACTCATTGGTTAGTTCAACACTTATTCCAGAAAAACTAACAATGGCAGGAGGATACCGCTATACAAAGGCTAGAAGACCAGATCTTTATAAAGATATTCTTGGCAAAGAACATCATTCTGAACTGAATGTGGCTTGGCTAAATTCAGGAAGCAACAAAGAAAAGTGATTCTTTATTTACGAATACTACAGAAAACCAGATCCTCAAGAAATTCTACAACAAGCTGCTCATCCTTACTCTGACCAAAATCTGTGAGTGAAGGCAGGTGATGCATAAAAAACATTTGCAAATTTGCCATTTCAATGATGGTAGTGGCAAGAGAACGAGGGTGTGTATACGCTGGATTGTACTCAAGAATAATGCCGGCTATCAAAGAACAAAGATCTTTGTAGGGTTTGAATAACCTGTCTTTATTATCTTCTGAAACATGCTTGGTTAGGTAAGCTTTTGATCCTTCGGCAATAACTATTTGGTGCAGTAGACTTTCATCTACATATAGGGTGCTGTCATCATCCACAACATTGGCAGCAAGTAATTGAATTAGCTTCTTCAATTTAATAGAGGGATCTGAGACATTATTCAGGTGAAATGTAACCCGAAACTCAAGCCAGCTCCAATACCAAGCGGTTAGATAGATTAATATACGATGCTTGTTTTCAAAATAACGATAAATCCCCGCCTCTGTAGAGCCAATAACTTCAGCTAGCTTTTTAAATGTAAAGGCTTCAAAACCATTTTCATGAATAAGCCGAATACTAAATTCAATGATCTTCCTTCCCAATTCTGTTTGCTCGGGATTACGAACAAACAATTTCTCATTCATCTTTATTTGAAGGTGTAATTCCATAGATCTAATCTCTAAATCGTAAACCCAAATTGCTTTCAATTATTTCAAGATTACAAAAGTAGATAAAAGTTTTACAATTTTATGAGATAGTAATACTATCATTTAAAATAATAATACTATCTTTGCATTATCAATAAAAGAAAAATTAGTTTAAATGGAATCAAAAAACATGTTTAAAGAACTTAAAAGCGACCTCCCAGCGAGTATTGTCGTGTTTTTCGTGGCTGTTCCGCTTTGTCTGGGTATTGCCCTTGCATCAGGAGCACCGCTTTTTTCAGGGATCATTGCCGGAATTGTTGGCGGAATCATTGTTGGAATGGCAAGCGGATCAGCACTTGGTGTTAGCGGACCAGCAGCCGGACTTGCAGTAATTGTGCTCACATCAATTGCAACACTTGGTTCATGGCCTGCTTTCTTATTGGCAGTAGTCATAGCGGGTGTCATTCAATTGGCCATGGGCTTTGCCAAGGCAGGTTTTATAGCCTACTTCTTTCCTTCATCTGTAATCAAGGGGATGCTAACCGGTATAGGGCTTCTCATTGTATTAAAACAGATTCCACATGCTTTAGGATATGATAAGGACACTGAAGGTGACGATGCATTTTTTCAGGCTGATGGTGAGAATACCTTTTCAGCATTAGCTTCAGCATTTGAATGGGTAACACCAGGCGCAATACTAATTGCCTCTGTATCCATTGCTATTTTAATTTTATGGGATACTGTCTTAACTAAAAAACATAAAATATTTCAGTTGATTCAGGGACCGATCGTTGTCGTAATTCTAGGAATTGTGATGAATTATCTATTCCAAAACGGAATCTTGAACTTTAGTCTTGCAAGCAATCAGGTGGTACAACTTCCTGTTGCAGAAAATTTCTCGCAGTTCTTAACCCAGTTTACTTTTCCCGATTTTACTCAATTGAATAACCCTGAAATATATAAAATTGCACTAGTATTGGCAATCGTGGCTAGTCTGGAAACGCTACTTTGTGTTGAGGCAACAGATAAAATAGATCCATTCAAAAGAGTCACCCCAACAAACAGAGAACTAAAAGCTCAGGGTTTAGGAAATATCCTTTCGGGAATGATTGGCGGTTTGCCAATTACCCAGGTAATTGTTCGAAGCTCAGCAAATATTTCATTTGGTGGAAAAACGAAAATGTCTGCTATCCTGCATGGCGTGTTCCTATTAATTAGTGCCATCACCATTGCGGGCCTTTTGAACATGATTCCACTTGCAAGTTTGGCGGCAGTTTTAATCATGGTAGGCTATAAACTAGCTAAACCTGAACTCTTTAAGCAAATGTATAAATTGGGTTGGGAACAATTCATCCCATTTGTAGCAACCGTAATAGCCATATTATTAACTGACCTCCTTAAGGGTATAACTATTGGTTTACTTTTCGGAATCTTCTACACACTACGTCACAGTTATAGAAATTCACACCATTTACAGTCAAATACCAGTACTGAAGATGGGCAAAAGGTTTATCATCTGGAGCTTGCACAAGAAGTCTCTTTCTTTAACAAAGCCAGCGTATTGAAAGTTTTAGATGAAATACCTGCAGATTCTAGAGTGATTATTGATTGTACAAAATCTAAATCTATAGCGCATGATGTAGTTGAGTTGATAGTCAACTATCGAACTAATGCCAAAATGAAAAATATTAAAGTAGAAACCATCAATTTTATAGAACCAACTAAAAATTAAGATTATGAAAACACTTACGAAAGAATTACAGGAATCAATTTCTCCATCTAAAGCACTGGAACTTTTAAAGGATGGCAATAAGCGATTTGTAAGTAATTTGAAAATCAACCGAAACCTTTTACAGCAAGCAAATGAAACCTCTGATGGACAACATCCATTTGCGGTTATATTGAGCTGTATTGATTCAAGAACTTCGGCAGAACTAATATTTGATCAGGGATTAGGTGATGTATTCAGTGTTCGAATTGCAGGAAATATCATTAATGAAGATATTCTTGGCAGCATGGAATTTGGATGTAAAGTAGCAGGTTCAAAGATCATCGTTGTGTTAGGCCATACCAAATGTGGGGCAATAAAAGGAGCATGTGATCATGTTGAAATGGGAAATCTTACCGCACTTTTAACAAAAATAAGACCTGCTGTGGATGATGAGGTTACCGTAAAGGAAAACAGAAATTCAGGAAATTCAGTTTTTGTTGAAAAGGTTTCTAGCATTAATGTTAAGCGTACTGTTAAAGCAATCATTGAAAGAAGCCCTATTTTAAAAGAGATGATAGCGAGTGGACAGATTGGAATTGTTGGAGGAACACATGATATTTCAACGGGCGAGGTAGAATTTTATGATGATACATTGATCCTGAAATAAACCTAAATTAAAAAGGGCACCAATATCAGGTGCCCTTTTTACAAGCATAAAGGCATATAATAAAAATAAATAGAAAATATATTTATTGCTTCCATTTTGTGATTTAGATGAAAAAGGAAATGAAAAAACTCGTGCTTGCCCTTGTGCTTTGTACAACTACTCTGGTTTCCTATTCACAAAACACCAGGATAACCGATCCAAATACGATTGGCTGGTATGCATTTAGTGCAAATATCAAACTAAACAATACTTGGACCTTTAATTCTGAGTTTCAATGGAGACGCGATGGTCTGATCACAAAACCCATGCAGAACCTGATGCGGACAGGAATAAACTTTACAGTAAACCCAAAGCTTAGTATTCGGGCAGGATATGCATTAGCAGAAACCTATAATTACGGAGATATCCCATTGAATAATTTAGGCAAACAATTCACAGAACATCGGTCCTGGCAAATGGTAAACCTGAGCGATAAGATCAGAAACTTTGAACTCAGCCATCGATTCATGCTAGAGCAAAGATGGATCGGAAGATATTCCAATGCTTTATCAGAAAAAGAAGAGCAGTTTGTCTATTCCAACAGATTCCGTTATCTATTTCGTTTACAAATTCCTTTGAAGGGAAATACAATTGGCGATAATACCCCTTACGCAGCTGTTTATGATGAGCTATTCATTGGTGTTGGAAAAAACGTGAATGAAAATGTTTTCGACCAGAACAGATTGGGAATACTTTTAGGATATCGCTACTCATCCAAACTCCGTATTGAAGGTGGTTACCTGAATCAAATGGTACAACTATCCAGAGAAGTAAATGGAAGTAATGTGTTTCAAAACAATAAAGGAATACTACTGAGCACAATTTTAAATTTTTAGTGCGCTGTATTTAGCTAACAAGAGAACATTAAATACCGTTTAATGTTAAAAAAAATGATTCTGAAACACAAAATAGTTTTATAGAAGAGCTCTGGCAGATTTCTCCAATCAGTTGGTTTCGGAACAAAAAAGCAGGGGTAAAATTATGACTTCTAATCTTGAAAAAGCTCGGATTAATACGAGTGATTATAGTGTTATTAGGTGAACCATCCTAAACCAGAAATACCACTATAGAACCCGAAAAAGAGATAAAATTGCCATAGATATCCCTGTCCAAACTAGCTTAATTACCCTAATAATATAGATTTAAGGTATGAACAGATCTGATAAAATTTCAGCGAATAAATTTCAAATGTTTATAATAGAAGATAACCTGTACGTTGTGCTGAATAACGATTGAGAATTTCAATCCTTGGCCATTGGATGAGTAAGTATCAAGAATAATTATACACCGTAATAGTGTAGTTGGAACATACCAATAAGGGGGGCTGAATGATAGTCAATTGTAGCTTTAGTGAATAATATCCTAATCACCCACTAGCGTAGGCCTGCCACCTGTATCCATTATTCTTTTTTCAAGCAAAAACTCCTATCATTATAAAAAATAAATCAGATTGCATACAGATTCATTAAGTCCCGAAAAAATTTCCAGCAGCAGGCTAAAAGCCATATTTGGTGGCTCCATAGGTAATCTGGTAGAGTGGTACGACTGGTATGCCTATTCTGCCTTTGCACTTTATTTTTCAGCTTCATTCTTTCCTCAAGGTAATAAAACTGCCCAGCTACTCAATATTGCCGGCATCTTTGCATTGGGATTTCTGATGCGTCCCATCGGAGGATGGATCTTTGGAAGGATAGCAGATAAGGTTGGACGCAAGCAAAGCATGACTCTTTCTGTACTGCTCATGTCATTTGGCTCTTTGCTAATTGCCTTTATTCCGACTTATCAGTCAATCGGTATCATTGCCCCCATAGTGCTGCTTTTTGCGCGTTTACTGCAGGGGTTAAGTGTGGGTGGTGAATATGGTGTATCGGCAACCTATCTGAGTGAAATGGCTACTAAGAACCGGCGCGGGTTTTATTCCAGTTTTCAGTATGTGACACTTATCGGCGGACAATTATTCGCACTTGGTATCCAGTTGATTCTTCAAAAGGTTTTAAGCGATGCGGAATTGCACGCATGGGGCTGGCGTATCCCTTTTGTGATTGGTGCTATTCTTTCGCTAGTTGCGCTTTACCTTCGAAGTATATTGTTTGAGACTAAAGCTTTTGAAAATCAAAAAAATAGGTCTGATGAGCGTAAAGGCACGATCAGAGAATTGTTAAAACATCCCAAAGCACTACTCATAGTGGTTGGTTTAACTCTTGGCGGCACCCTTGCCTTTTATACCTATACCACCTATATGCAAAAATTCCTGGTGTATACGGTCAACCTCAGTAAGGCCGAATCTACCCTGATCTCATTTATAAGCATGCTGATATTCGCCTTAATCCAACCCGTATTTGGGGCACTTTCTGACCGGATCGGCCGGCGGCCTTTGCTAATCAGTTTTGGAGTTTTAGGAAGCGTCTGCACGGTTCCACTCCTAACTGCCCTGAGCCATACCACATCTCAGTATACCGCTTTTTTTCTACTCCTTTCGGGGTTGTTCATTGTCAGTGGCTATACCAGTATCAATGCCGTTGTGAAAGCTGAACTTTTCCCGGCAGAGGTACGCGCACTTGGTGTTGGTCTGCCATATGCCCTCACTGTTGCCATTTTTGGTGGAACGGCAGAATACGTTGCCTTGTACCTGAAAGATATCGGGCATGAGTCTTATTTTTACTGGTATATCAGTGGCTGTATATTTTTGTCGCTGCTGGTTTATGTTGGGATGAAGGATACGAAAGAAACTTCGCTTCTAGAGCGGGAGAGCTAGGATAACATTTCTGGCGCACGCGTACCGCGTGTGCTAAATACGTTCATCTAATAAAAGATTCATCCTTTATTTTTTACTTAAATTCTTCCTCGCTGTAGCAACTTCTACTTCTGTTACCGGTCCTGCCTTGTTTCCAAAATTACTTCTAACATAAGTCAGAATCCCTGAAATTTCCTTATCCGTAAGAAAGGAGGCATGTGCCGGCATGGTGTCATTATAGGGCTGTCCTTTAACCTGTATCGGACCAGTCATGCCATTCAACACAATATTGATCAACACAGTTTTATCACTGTTAACCCATTCAGATCTTGCAAGAGGGGGGTATCGGTTTCCGTCGCCACTACCATCAGCTTGATGACAGGCCCTGCAATAAATATTATATGCCAAGGCAGCATGAACAGGCTTCCCTTTTCTATCCAGATTGTCTTCCATCTCATTAGGAGTTTTAAGATAAGACCTTGTGTTTTTGCGTTTTTCTAGGGCCGCTAGTTGCTTAGCGCCAAAAGCAGACTTATCGCCCTTGTACATAACCCGCCAGATCTTACCTAATTGAGTATCCCCAATAAATAATGAACCGTCCGGGCCTTCAGCCAAACCCATTGGCCTATACTTTGCATCATTCGCTATCGCAATGGTATCTACTCCGGCAAAGCCATCGGCAAATACCTCCCATGGGCCTGTAACCAGACCATTTTTCATTGGGACAAACAAAACAACATATCCAACTTGAGGATAGGGAACGCGGTTGGTTGAACCATGCATCGCAATGAATGCGCCTTCTTTATAACGAGAAGGGAACTGATTGCCTTTGTAAAATAAAATATCATTGGGTGCAAAATGCCCCGGGAATCCAATAAGTGGTTTTACTAACTTTGCACCAGCACCCTCCTTTTTACCATCACCGCCATATTCAGGGCTAAGAATTTTCTTTCCCAGCATTTGGTCATAATAGTAATAGGGAAAGCCCCCATCAAGTCCTTTGTCCACTTTGAAAAGCTCGTCTGCCGGAAGCATGGCGCTTTTCCATGGCGAATAAAATTCAGGCCATAGCAAGCGGAAATCATCCCTTCCATGATGCACTGCATAAAGCGATTCCGTGTCATCATCCCATGCCATTCCTACAATACTTCTCATCCCTGTAGCATATCTTGTTCCGTCGCTTTGCTTCTGATTCAGTTTGTTTTCATCAAACATCCAAATCCCTCCATGGTCTACCATATCCGGACAAGGATTTAATCCCGGAGAGCCGGGCCGCCTGTTCTCTGTTTGACAGGAGTTAGTTCCTATACCCCATGACACAAACATATGCCCCTTACCGTCAAATGACAAGGCTTTTGCCTGATGCTCATGGTAGACAGGATCATCAATTATCACCGTTTCCATTTCACTGTCGGGTACCAATTGCCCCGGTTTTAGTTTACTGCGATAAACAGCCAGTTCGGAACTGTAGTAGAGATAACCATTATGTATTTTCATGGCCGTTCCCCTGTTGCGGTTTTCGTACTTACCCCAAATCTTCACCGTATCTGCTTTGCCATCACCATTGACATCTCGAAGAGCTGCATTACCAAAACCATCGGTAGTTGGAGTTCTGAGTTTTACATAAATATCTCCATTGTCATTTATCGCCAAATGCCTGGCTCCAACATAATTACCTGCAGGTTGATTATTTGGGCGGCTTAATTGAGTGCTTTTGGGTGCTCCTTTAATTTCAGGTGGCGGTTTGTAAATGGCAGATTTAGAAAGTTGACTTACCTTCTGTGCGATGACTGAACCTCCACCTATACTATCAATAACCACGAGTGCTTCAAAACCGCCAGGTAATATTAAACCGCCATTGTCTTTATCGCTGGGAGGTAGATCACTCATGTTAGAATTACAGCTTATTGCCGCAAAGGCGAGAAAAATAAACAGACCAAACAGATATGAACTTAATCCCAACCATGAATAACTATTTTTCATAGAAAATTTTGTTTTATAAGCTATGAAACTTGCATGAGCTTATATTATTTATTTTTGTTTTCAGTTGATCAAGAGATTGCTTGCTGATTTCAGCCAAAGTGTATGTCTGCTTTAGGCAAGATCTTAGAGGTTTCATGGGTTTAATTTAATCTATTAATGTTATAATTTTAAATAAAAATGAATGCCATTTTACTTGCGTAAGATTTTTTTACAAATAGACCCTCTTATGTAGTTCTGGACTGTATATTGTATTGTTTCAAAAGTAAACAAGCTGCAAAGATTTTTGACGAGGCAAAAAAATAGTACGAAACAAATACCAAAGCTTCCGAAATAAAATAAGCGGGTTTACTACCTTTGTTATTAATGGCAGTTCAACTATACAAACCTTTCGAACGTTTAAATTTCAGTAAACAATCTTGCTTTCTGAGCGGCGAAAAACTTCAATCAACTGAAGAGGAGATCCAGGTTTTTCCACTTTGGCTAATGCAGGAGTACCAGCTTCAGGATAAGCCTTTCAAACTTCTTGATGAAAGCATGTCGACCTACAGTCATTTGAAACTGCCATGCTCCAGCAAAGTTTATGATGATGCCATTGAACCTCTAGAAAAAGAAATAAGAACTGCCTTTTTATCAGGATATGATTCTGTAATACAATTGCCTGAATTAAAATTATTTCAATGGATTGGCAAAATGGTTTATGGTATTCTATTCAATGAAATACGCATAGGCATGATGCAGCAGAAGGCTAAAGGAGAAGAGTTTATTTTTTCACAATCGCTCGTCCACAAATTTGGGAACCTCCACCTGATGCTTCAATCACTCAATAAGTCAATTGTTTTTGAAGGAAATCTGCCATGGTCCATTCGCGTTTTTAAGATTGATGCCAAACAGGATCTGTTCAATTACCGAGATGAAATCAATACGCTTACTTTTTCAATAGCAATGAAAGATTTTGGAATCATTGCCTGCTTGCAGGATAATGGTACAAATGCGATATATCATAAAGATACCCTTATAAAAATCACTACACAACCTGTACATCCAGCTCAATTCGAGGAGATCTGTGCCCGATTTTTTTATTCGAATTACCTGTTCAACCGATTACCAGAATATACTGTAATGCCAACAGCCGATGCTGTGTTTATAGAGGCGATGCCTTTAAGGGGAATGAGTAATAAACCACTCTTTGATAGCTGGCAAAATAAAACCTTTGCACAGGTTCTAGAAAATTTCTGGAAACCATGGGGTATCCTATTGTTCGAAATACTGAAGGATCCTGAAAATCCGATGAGTTACCTTTTAAATGAAAACAATGAATTCTTACCCGCGCATTCAGTTGATTTACCTTCTTAAATAGAAAAACTGATCCAGATTATAGCTTATCTACCGGTCAATTGATTCACAAAATAACCAGCCACATCGGGGTGATAAATTATGGTGAAAAAAACACCAGTTAGTGCCCCAAAAAAGTGGGCATCATGATTAATTGCATCCCTTGAATTACGTGATGCGTACCAGCAATATCCTAAAAATAAGAAACCATAAATTACAGCCGGAATGGGAATTGGTATTGGGAAGATCATCATTTTACTCATTGGATAGAATAAAATATAGCCGAATACTACTGCGCAAACAGCACCTGATGCTCCAAGGCTATTAAACCAAAAATCTTCTTTATGCTTAAAGATTGAGGTAATATCGCTTAGAATGATACTGGCGATATACAATACCCCAAATTGAACATGGCCCCAGCTGCTCAAGGACACAAATGTTTTTTCAAGGGTGAATGCGAAAAAATAAAAAGAAAGCATATTCACCAATAAATGAGTCCAATCTTTATGGATCAAACCACTGGTGATCATACTATAAAGCCGGCGGCCACGGCTCACACTATAGGGATGCAGCATAAACTTTCCATATACCTCAGCATTTGAAAAAGCATAAATACTCGTCACTATCGTGAAAATAAAAATTAGTGTAGCTACAGGGGTGTCATTGATAAAACTCTCCATTTATTTCAAATCTAATTTTATTGAACCAATCAAATGGTCAATGGGATATTTTTTAATTATAAGTTGAACTCAAAAGTGTTGTATCAAGAAACAGAATAGTAGAACTATTTTTTGACATCTTAATAAAATCTAAAAAGCAGCTTCTAAGCATAATGCAATAAACAAATATACGATCAATGGTCTAGCTTATCGATAAGATTAGCAAGATTCCTATCCTTGTCAGTGATTATATTGCCGGCATCGTGTGAACTTAACCTGATTGATAGCTTATTGTATGAATTAGACCAATCAGGATGATGCCCAAACTTTTCGGCCAATAATGCCACTTTATTCATAAATGCCCAGGTAGAAATAAAATCTTTAAAGACGAATTCCCTTTCAAGATACTGCGCGCCATTTGTTTTATTTTCAACTTCTTTCCAAGCCATAATTATATTTTAAAATCGTTTATTTTTTGGTAAACTGCTTATTATTAGATCATAAGAATGATCGATCATTTCCATTAACTGGGAATCACTTAACCTACCATTCATAAATACAGTATTCCAATGTGTTTTATTCATATGCCAGCCAGGCTGTACTTCATCAAACTCTTCACGCAGCAAAATGGCCTTATCGGGATCACATTTTACATTAAAACGATCGCTCTGATTTAAACCAGATAAAAGAAAGATCTTATTCATAACCTTGAAAACGAGCGTATCATCACCAAAAGGAAAGCTTTCCTCTGCCATTTTTTTTGATAGACAATAATCTCTTAAACTTTCAATGTTCATTTGACATCAATAATTGATCAAAAAATAGTGGTCAGATTTGGCTAATTTATTCATGCAGGATGTTTTAGCTAATTTTGCATGAACTGACCTAAAGCTAGAAAAAAATGAGCGCTCCCAAAAATATAAGTGATACTGTTACCGATCGATTTTTAAAATATACAGCAATTGATACGCAGTCTGATCCGAGTTCAGCAACTTGCCCATCCACAGAAAAGCAGAAAAATCTGGGCAGGTTACTTGTTTCTGAGCTTCTTGAAATGGGCTTATTAGATGCTCATCTAGACGATTTTGGATATGTTTATGCAAGCATTCCAGGCAATACAGAGAAGAAAGTGCCTGTCATTTGTTTTTGCTCGCACATGGATACTTCACCCGATTGTTCGGGTGAAAATGTAAAGGCAATCATTCATCAAAATTATCAGGGGCAGGATATAGTTTTGCCAGATGATCCTACACAAATCATCTACATGAACGATCATCCCGATCTAAAAAATCAGATAGGCAATGACTTGATCACTGCCAGTGGATCAACATTGCTTGGCGCAGATAATAAGGCAGGCATAGCTGAAATAATGGATGCGGCACAATTTCTGATGAATCATCCTGAGATTAAGCACGGCACCATAAAAATTCTTTTCACTCCTGACGAAGAGATTGGCCGAGGTGTTGATCATGTTGATATTAAAAAGCTGGGAGCAGATTTTGCCTATACCATTGATGGAGAGAGTGCCGGATCGATTGAAAATGAAACCTTTTCGGCCAACGGTGTAAAGGTGATTATTCATGGAATTAGTGCCCATCCGGGTTTTGCAAAAAACAAAATGGAAAGTGCCATCAAAATAGCTTCAGCAATTGTTTCCCTGTTACCTAAAGCAACACTTTCACCAGAAAGCAGCTCAGATCTTGAAGGTTTTATTCACCCTGTTTCAATTAGTGGAAGTGTAGAAGTAGCTGAAATTGAGTTTATTATCCGTGATTTTAATACTGAATCGCTAAAAAGTCATGAGCTGGTACTTGAACAAACTATTCAGCAAGCAATTAAAGCATATCCTAATTCTAGCTATGCATTTATTGTAGAAGAGCAATACCGGAATATGAAATCTATTCTTGATCGATATCCAAACTTAACTCAATTGGGGATAGAGGCTATTGAACGTACAGGATTGAAAGCTAAACTTCAGAGAATAAGAGGTGGAACAGATGGTTCAAGACTATCATTTATGGGATTACCCTGCCCAAATATCTTTGCCGGCGAACATGCATTTCATAGTAAACAGGAATGGGTGTCTGTTCAGGACATGCAAAAAGCCGTTCAGACCCTTGTGAACCTTGCATCGATCTGGGAAGAAAAGAGTAATTAAATTATTGCTTTATAACGGTAATCTTACCTGAATTTAATAAAAGAGAGTATATACAAAGGTATATTTGCAGCTTTTGCTGAAAACCAATTGCCAAAAAATTCAATTTTCTTGTTTTATATTATACAAATCCAATTGTAATGAAATCATTACTAAGTATCGTTAAACCTTAATTGATGATCAAGTCTAACCCTATATGATGATTAAAATCAACAGCTTTTTTATTCTCTGCATGAGTACTTTTTTAGCTATTCCGGTTCAGGGCTGGTCGCAAAAGAAGGCAGAATTGATCACTACACGATGGGCAGAAAAACCAGTTCAGGTGGATGGCTTTATTACTGATTGGAAAGATAGCCTTGACTTATATAATGATGAAACCAAGCTATACTATAGCTTATCCAATGACCATGAAAATATTTACCTCGCAATTAAAAACAATTCGCAAGAGGGTTTAACTAAAATACTTGCCAGGGGAATAAGCTTCTCTGCAAATTATGAAAGCAATAAAAAGAATCCTCCAACAGTAACTTTTCCAATTCTCGACAGAACACCTGGAAAAAAAGTAATTGAAACCGAACAACCGGAGCCTAAGGAAATTCAAAAGCGCATAATTTCAAAGATTAAAGAAATTAAAGTAGAAGGATTTAAAGAACTGGTAGACGGAGGGATATCTCTTTACAATACGTATGGAATAAAGGCGGCAACTGCATTTGATGAAAAAAATAATATGATTCAGGAAATTGCCATACCGCTCCGCTTACTTGGAATTGAACCTGGCAGTACTGAACTGATAACCTACCGAATCCGTATAAATGGATTTCAAGGACCTGCAGCAATTCAACAAAGAGATATGAATGATTATGAAGATATGTATGGTGGGTCTTATGGTGGAAGATATAATGGAAGATACGGTCGAAACTACAATGGAATGTATGGTGGAATGCCCAGAAGAAATGTTTTTTACAGTAAAACCATTACTATACCTGAGTTTTTTATCAAGAGTACGCTTGCTGTAAAATAAAAAAAATCTGCCTGGGCATAAAAAATAGCCAGACGGAATAAAAACCAATTATGAAAAAAATACAAAATAATATGAAAAGAATATTACCCTTAATTATCGGTTTATTTTTAAGCTATGGTACCATGGCACAAACAAGCCGTGAGGTAAGTGGGGTAGTAAAAGATTCAACAGGAACAAGCATTATTGCAGCTACGGTGAAATTTATTGCCGGAAAAGATACTATTTTCACCCGAACAGATATAGATGGTAAATTTGCTTTTAAAAATATAAAATCATCTACATTTCTAATTACCGTATCAAGCCTTGGGTATCAGGCTTTGAATAAGCGTTTTTTATACAAAGATGCAGCAAGCCCTTTAATACTTGATCCAATCACATTGAAATCCGAAAATAGAATGCTTGGCGAGGTAGTCATATCAGGTACCCCTTCAGTTACTATCAAGGAAGATACCATTGTTTACAGGGCATCTGATTATCCTTTGCGAGAAAATGCTTTAGCAGAAGACCTGCTAAAGAAATTACCTGGCGTAGAGGTTGATAAAGATGGTAATGTAACTGCACAAGGAAAGGCCATTACCCGGGTTAGAATTAACGGTAAAGACTTCTTTGGTGGGGATGTTAAGACTGCTACTCAGCAACTTCCTGCCAACATCCTTGAATCGGCACAAATTATTGATGATTATGGCGATCAGGCAAACCTGACAGGAATCAGAAACGGAGATCCTGAGAAGATTCTGAATTTTACGATTAGAGCTGATAAAAACAAAGGATATTTTGCCAGAGGAACGCTTGGCGGTGGAGATAAAGACAGATACCAAGGTTCATTAACTGCTAACACGTATAATAACAGTGAACAATTTTCATTGATCGGCAATCTGAATAATACCAATAGTTCTGTATTTAATTTTGGTGGCGGTGGCGGTTTTGGTGGTGGTGGCGGTGGTGCTCGTGTTCAAACATCAGGTGGTGGTGGTGGTGGCGGCATGCGCTTTACTGGTGGCGGTGGCGGTTTTGGTGGTGGTGGTTTCCAGGGAGTTGGAGGAAGCAGCGACGGACTCACAGCAGTTGGATCTATCGGCTTGAACTATCGTAAAGATTATGGCAGTAAATTAAGCTCATACGGTAATTACAGTTATTCAGACCGTAATAATGACGTTTTGAGCAATCAACTTCAGCAAAATAATTTCCAAAGCTCGTTGATCTCTACTGATCAAACTTCCGTGAAAAATCTAATCAATGATAATCACCGATTCAACTGGAATCTTGAATATAAACCGGACAGTATGAATTTCATTAAATTCAGTCCCTCGTTCAGCTATGGCGGAACCACAGATGCAGGAAGCTCCAATTATATTCAATCAGACAATAATCGTTTGAGTTCAGATGGTACCTCTGTAAACAACACCGTTTCTAAGAATCCTAATTTTGGTGCTAATATCTTACTCAACCATCGCCTTAAAAAAAGAGGGAGAAACCTTTCCTTATTTGTTTCTGCAAATAATGCAAAAACTAAACAGGAAGATGATCAGTTAACACAATACATCAACTATATCGTTAATGGCGGAACCTCAACAGTTTACAGGAATCAGGAGTTATATGATAATAACAGGAATTCAAATATCAATTCTAATCTTTCTTATAACGAGCCATTAAGTGCAACAACAAATCTGGAATTCAATTATAACCATAGTACAACTAACTATAAAAATCAACGGGAAACATTTGATATTACTCCTGCAGGACTTTCCACCTACAATACTTCCTTAAGTAATGATTTCGATTATTCCTTCAGTACTAACCGCTTTGGCATAAATTACAGGGTAAATCAAAAGAAATATAATTATTCATTCGGTTTAAGTGCTCAGCCTAACGTTTTGGAAGGCAGATCAATAGTAATGGGAGTGACTACACCCAACCGAAATACCGGGTTTAATATTATTCCATCAGCGAGGTATTCCTATAATTTCTCACGTACCAGAGCATTTAATGCCAATTATTTCGGAAGAGCAAATGAACCAACTTATATTCAATTGCAACCAACACCAGATATCTCTAATCCGCAATACCCTGTGTATGGTAATCCAAATCTGGGGGCTGAATTTGCACATATCCTCAATTTTAGATATAATAACTTCAATTTTAGTTCAGGCGATGTTTTATTCTTCAACTTAACTGGTAACTATACCGAGAATAAGATCGTTTCAAACATTGTTCGTAAAATGGATCCGGCTATCGGACTGGTTCAGGAATCACGTTACCTTAACACAAACGGTTATTATACTACCAATGCCTTCTACAATTACTCTAAACCATTCCAGCAGAAAAAATATGTATTCTCATTCAATGGATCAGCAAATTATATCAATAATATATCATTCACAGACAATAAGAAGAATACAGGTAAGAACTGGATTTTCTCACAGGGTTTGAATATGCAGATCAATCCAAATAAGAATTTTGAATTAAATCCTGGTTTGAGATATAGCTTCAACACGAATACAAATGATGCGATTACAAACAATAATACCAAGGTATCTACTTACTCGCTAAACTTTAATAGTAAAGTATACTTACTTAAATCATGGTTAATAGGATCTGATTTTAGTAAATCATTCAATAATGGTTACAGTAGTGCCTTAGCTGTTAACCCATTTATAATCAATACCTATCTTGAAAAGCAATTCTTTAAAGATAAACGCGCTACCCTTCGATTACAAGGTTTTGACCTTTTAGATGAAAACACTAGCGTTTCACGTGCGGTAACTGGTAACGTAATAACCGATAGCCAAAGCAACCGTTTATCACGATATGTCATGCTAAGTTTTACCATGAGAATTCAAAAATTTAGTGGAAAGCAACCGCAACAGCAGATGCAACCAATGGGTCCTGGAATGTATAATAGATCAGGAAACGGTCAAGGTGGCGGCCCTAATTATAATTAAATAAATACAGTCATTATGCATAGCCGCTTCCAAAAAAGGAGCGGCTTTTTTGTTTGCATTGCTTTGCCAATTCAGCAAGTTTATTCCAACAGATATTTTCTATATTAGAATGAAGAAATCAACCCATCATGCAAAGAAGAAATTTTATCTCAAAGGGACTAGCTGCGGGAGCAATTATCCCGGCTGCCTATGCAACACTAATAAGTAATGAGGCTCAGGCTTCCGAAAAAATAGAAAACAGGCAGAATGAAGCTGTAGCGGCCGATGATATCTTTATTGAAAGAAGCCTCAAAGGCAGGCCACATGAAGGTAAAGTATTAGCCGTTATTCAACCGCATGTTGATGACGCAACTTTATTTGCAGGTGGAACCATTGCCAAATTGATCAGTGAAGGGTATACAGGCTATCTAATCAGGATTACTAATGACGATGCAGCAGGTAGCGGTACTGATGGCGACAGAGTTTTGAATAATGAAAAAGATAATGATAAAGTTGCCAAAGTTTTGGGCCTTAAAAAAGTATATAATCTAGGATATCGTAATCATCGGATGGATGAATACAATACCCAAGAAATAAAAGGACGATTGATTTTCCTATTTAGATCACTAAAAGTTGATACTATTTTCAGTTATGACCCTTGGGGACATTATGAAGAAAATCCTGATCATTATGTAACTGCACAGGCTGTAGAAGCTGCAAGGTGGATGTCGGGCAGTGTCGATTATCCAGAGCAACTGGATGTCGTAAAACCTCATGCCGTAAATGAGCGTTACTATTTTGCTAGAGGCCCACAGCTGGTGAACCGAATAGTAGATATAAGCAAGCATATCGATACCAAAGTTCAGAGCAATGTGGTGATTACTACACAAGGTCCAGGAGGAGATAATGGTTCAAGAATTAAAAAGAGTTTGGCAGAAAAGGGTAAAAAATTACCAATACTGGGCGATACTGATGAAGCGGCAGACTTCAACTATGTTAAACATTTTGTACTGGATAAAGATTCTCAAGCGCAAAGAGGAACACCGTCCGACAAGGAAATTGGTAAAAAATATGGACTGGAATGGGCAGAAGCTTACCATTATATCGGAAACCCAGTTTCTATCCTGACTGACTATATTGAAAAGAATGCAGTGGATAAATAAGTGTTGGCTAAGCGAATAGAATTTAACAAAAAAGCCCTAATACTATTAAATAATGGCTTTTAAATCTATGGTAAAACCTTTCCTTCATTCTATATTAAATCAATGAAAAAAATATCCATATTACTTTTTTTCCTGAATTTACTGATTCAAACCACTCAATCTAAAGAACTTAATTACCTCTATAAAAGCGGAGAAAGTGGTTATAAATCTTTTCGAATACCGGCAATTGTGAATACCAATAAGGGAACTTTACTTGCATTTGCCGAAGCAAGAAAACATGGAGGCGGCGATCAGGGTGACATTGACTTGGTTGTGAAAAGATCATCTGATAATGGTAAAACCTGGTCAGAAATGATGATTATCTGGGATGATGTAGATAATACCTGCGGAAATCCGGCTCCGGTAGTTGATCGAAGAACAGGTAATATAATTTTACTAGCTACCTGGAATCTTGGCAGTGATACCGAGGCCATGATCATTGATGGAAAAAGTAAAAATACACGCAGAATATTTGTGTTAAATTCAATTGACGACGGCAATAGCTGGTCAAAACCAATAGAAATAACATCGGATGTTAAAAAACCGGATTGGACCTGGTACGCTACCGGTCCGGTTAATGGAATACAACTGAGCTCAAAAAAATACAATGGCCGCTTGGTAATACCGAGTGACCATATAGAAGCCGTAACCAAGAAATATTATTCGCATACCATACATTCTGATGATGGCGGCATCACCTGGAAACTTGGTGGCACAACCCCAACAGACCAGGTGAATGAATGTACCGTGGCAGAGCTGCCTGGAGGTGAACTTCTGCTGAATATGCGAAACTACAATTCATTCAGGGTTCGGCAAACCTCAACAAGCAAAGATGGTGGAGAAACCTGGTCGGAATTAAAAGCTGATCATACACTGATTGAGCCCATCTGTCAGGCCAGCATGATCTGGTATGATAAGAAGGGAAGAAAACCCTTTCTTGCTTTTTCAAACCCGGCAAGTACCAATTCAAGAAGCAATATGACCGTAAGGATCTCTACTGACAGGGGCCAAACATGGAAATTGAAGAATGTGTTACATGAAGGCCCTGCAGCTTATTCTAATCTGGTGGTACTTAACAACTCAAATCTTGCTTGCTTTTATGAAGCAGGAATCCAATCACCTTATGAAGGAATTGTATTTCAAGAGCTAGAGTTTAAAGATTTCAAATAAAGGATAATTTCTACTTAAAAAATCAATCAGAGATATTTAATATGAATCCGAAAATCAATCCAACAAGGACTATAATTTTAATCTTTGTTCTTTATTTGTGCCTATTTGCTGAGGTATCAGCACAAACCAGATTTCACCAATTTAATCCACTACCAAAACAATGGGATGAGGCTATGCCCCTAGGTAACGGCATGATAGGATCGCTGGTTTGGGAAAAGGACAAAACGATACGCTTTGCATTAGACCGTGCCGACCTATGGGATAGCCGGCCGATGAAAGGCCTGCATCGAAAGGAGTTCAGCTACCAATGGATCGTAGAACAACGACTAAACAATAATTATAAACCGGTTCAGGAATATTTTGATCAGCCGTATGACAGGGAGCCGGCCCCAACTAAAATTCCGGGAGCGGCACTAGAGTTTAAATTTACAAAAGGCCTAATCCTTGCAGATGCTAAATTGAATCTTGATGAAGCTACCTCCCAAATAAGCTGGAAGAATGGTACCAAATTAACTTCATTTGTGCATGCTGTAAATCCTGTTGGATGGTTTAAGTTTGAAAACCTTCCGAATAATTTCGATATCGAACTAATTCCACCTTCCTATCAGGCAGCGATAAAAGTAAGTGGAGATCCTGTTGGAGGAGATGATCTGGGGCGTTTAGAATATGAACAAGGCACTGTAACTAAAATAAATAATAGTATCACCTATCATCAAAAAGGCTGGGGCAACTTTTCCTATGATGTGATCGTGACTTGGAAAAAAGTAAGTGCCAACACGGTAGAGGGCGTCTGGACCATCCGCAGTAATCCAGATGTTTTCAAAAGCAATCTGGATCTACAAGAGCTACAAATTTTGTTGAAAACAGGATTTGACCAACACAGAAAAAGCCATCTGGCCTGGTGGTCGGCATTCTGGGCCAAATCTGATTTAAAAGTTCCTGACCAAACACTTCAGCATCAATGGGAAATGGAACACTATAAATTTGGATCTACAGCCCGAAAAAATGCACCACCCATATCCTTACAGGCAATTTGGTCGGCCGATAATGGCAGAATTCCACCCTGGAAAGGCGATTTTCACCATGACTTGAATACCCAGTTGAGTTATTGGCCCTCTTATAGTGGAAATCATCTGGAAGAGGCCATGGCCTATTTGGATCATTTCGAAACCAACAAAGAGAACTACAAACGCTATACAAAACAATTTTTCGGCAAAGAGGGAATTGCAGTGCCCGGAGTAACCACCTTAGATGGAACTGAAATGGGAGGCTGGATCCAGTATTCGCTATCCCCAACGGTTTCTGCCTGGGTTTCTCAGCATTATTATCTTCAATGGCGCTACAGCATGGACAAGGATTTTTTAAAAAATAAAGCCTACCCCTGGATAAAATCAACCGCCCAATTTTTAGAGCAAATTTCGATTTTAGATCCTGAGTCTGGAAAAAGGAAGCTCGTAATCAGCTCAAGCCCCGAGATTAATGACAATGATATCAGTGCTTGGTTCACAAAAACTACCAATTACGACCTATCACTCATGCAATTTAATTTCAAGACAGCTGCAGAGTTGGCCAGAGAACTTAATCTGACAGAAGAAGCCAATCATTGGCAAGAAATTTATGAGCAATTACCTAGTCTTGCGCTCTCAAAAAATATGGAACTAATGATTGCTCCCGATTATCCCTATGCTACATCGCATCGTCATTTTTCAAACACCATGGCAATCCATCCCCTAGGCTTGATCAAATGGGAAGATTCCGAAGAATCAAAAAACATAATCCGCTCTAGTATAAAACTATTGGATTCGGTAGGGCCAAAAATGTGGTGTGGGTATTCTTATGCCTGGCTAGGCAATTTGAAGGCAAGAGCTAAAGACGGTGAAGGTGCTGCAAAGGCACTAAACATTTTTTCGACTGCATTTTGTTCCACTAATAGCTTCCATTTAAATGGAGATCAAACCAAATCAGGCTATTCAGACTTTGTTTACAGGCCATTCACACTGGAAGGAAATTTTGCTTTCGCCGCCGGATTACAAGAGATGATGATCCAGTCGCATGCAGGCTATCTTGAAATATTTCCTGCAATACCAGCCAATTGGAGTTCAGCTTCATTTAAAACTTTGAGAGCCGAGGGCGCTTACCTTGTCAGTGCCAAAAAAGAAAACGGAAAAGTTAAAACATTAAATATTCATTCCGAGAAAGGCGGAAGCCTGAAAGTAAAATCTCCTTTCGTAAAATTTGAGCAAAAGATCATCGGAAAAGTAAAAATCAGTCAGTCTGAATCTGGATTTATCTTGATAGATTTTGAGCCAAACAGCAGCATTGATTTGAAAGGAATATAATCTATAAAGCAAAAAAAGGGCCCTAAAATTTTAGAGCCCTTTTGAATTTTTTATTTCTAAAAATAAATACTGCTTATTTAAATTTTGAGAATGCGGTAGGTTGCATGTATACAGATTCAACTTTTTCTACAAGTTTACCATTTACTTCAGATGCAGTGCTTGCCTTTATCCAATCAGGATCTTTGCGGAAATTTTCCCAAGACAATCGTGCAGAAGCCTCATTTTTGTAGGCAAGAAAATAAAGCAATTTGGCTTGTACTGAAGAATCGCTTTCAATGGTTGTAAAATATGCGATGTTATCCATGCCATTATTCTTAAAGATTTTCATGGTATGATCTCTGAAACGGGATTCAAGATTTTGAAGCTTTTCAGGCATTGCAGTATAAATACGCATTTCAAAAGTGCGCATTTCGTTGCCTTTTGAAGCTTTAATTTTAGGAGTGTAATCTGTTGCCTTTAAGAAATGAATGGTGGCTTTGGCAATAATTTTTCCATTTTCTTCTGATTTTCTGGCAACTTCTTTCCATTCTGGGTCAGCTGCAAAAGCTTTCCAAGATGCATCTCTAGCCTCTTTACTTGGGTAAGCCGTTAAATAATAGAATGTATTATCCGTGTTTTTAGTGGGTATCCAATATCCAAGTCCTTCAATACCATGCTTTTTAAATAAGTTGACCGTATGGTCTCTGAACCTAGCAACTAGTGCATCCAGCTTACCGGGGTTGCAATAGTATACTCTTAACTCGAAAAATCGGTCGTCTGTTGGCTTCGCAAAGCTGAATTGGCTAATAAGAAGCATCAAAATTAATACTGTTTTTTTCATTGGGTTATTTTTTTGTTAAAAGTATCGAAAAAAGCTGATTTTAATTTTTTTCCTGCAAACTTCTCAAAATCCCCAATTCAAGACCACGTAGTTCTGCAAGTCCGCGAAGCCTCCCAATTGCAGGATATCCCGGATAAGTAACCTTATTTAGATCATCCAGAATTTGGTGACCATGGTCTGGTCGGACAGGAATGGAGCATTTTCTATTTTGCATGGCTAGAACCAACTCGCTCATCACTGCATACATATCTACATTGCCTTCCAGATGATTATCTTCAAAAAAATCGCCGTATTCATTTCTTCTGGTACTTCTTAAATGGATAAAGTGAATTCTATCAGCAAAAGCCCGTGCCATAGCTGGCAAATCATTGCTTGCTAGTACACCAAATGAACCGGTACAAAAACAGAGTCCGTTATGAACCGACGGAACTGCTGAAATCAAAGCTTCGATGTCTTTTGCACAGCTTACTACTCTGGGCAATCCTAAAACAGCAAAGGGTGGATCATCGGGGTGAATAGACATAAGCACACCAGAATCTTGGGCCACGGGAACAATGTTTTTTAAGAAATAAATGAGATTCTGCTGCAATTGATCTCTATCAATAGTATCATAGGTGGCTAATGCTTTTTTAAATTGCTCCATCGTAAATCCTTCATCGCTACCCGGCAAGCCTTTGAGCATATTTTGAACCAAAAGATTTACCTCAGCTTCAGTCATGGATGACATTAATTGTTCAGCCCTTTTAGTGGTCGGGGCATCATAGTCATGGCTTGCATTCTTTCTTTTTAGGAGAAATATATCAAAAGCAGCCAATGCAGCCATTTCAAAGCGAATAGTTTTTGAGCCATCGGCTAACTGATGGTTTAAATCGGTTCTGGTCCAGTCCAGAACAGGCATAAAATTGTAGGTTACATTTTTAATTCCGCATTCAGAAAGATTACGAATAGTCTGCTGATAGTTTAAAATATAGTGTTCAAAACCCTCAGCCTGAGTTTTTATAGCCTCATGAACCGGAACGCTTTCCACCACCGTCCATTGCATTCCTGCAGCCTCAATTAATCCCTTTCTGATAGTAATTTCTTTTACCGACCATACCTCACCAACAGGCAGGTGATGCAATGCCGATACGACGCCTGTGCATCCGGCTTGTTTGATCTCAGACAGGGCAACTGAATCATTTGGGCCAAACCAACGCATAGTTTGTTCCATTCGATACTGAACATTTGCATACGATGGATGAATGATTTGTTCCATTGGCTTAATCAATTAAACTCCTCCATTAATCGTGAAACCACCATCTACCCCAACAGTTGTTCCAGTAACAAACTTTGATGCATCACTCAAAAGCCAGATCAGTGCACCGCATAATTCTTCGGGATTGCCGAATCTTTTGAAGGGGGTATGACTGATGATGGAATGCCCTCTACTGGTTAAAGATCCATCAGGCTGGGTTAATAATGTGCGATTTTGTTCAGTTAAAAAGAAACCGGGCATAATCGAGTTCATGCGGATCTTATCACCGT
Organism: Sphingobacteriaceae bacterium; assembly: GCA_947479815.1. Lineage (GTDB taxonomy): Bacteria > Bacteroidota > Bacteroidia > Sphingobacteriales > Sphingobacteriaceae > Daejeonella. Next base: position 15,373 of record CANKAT010000020.1, on the reverse strand, counting down.
AACGATTTGCCATCTCAACGGCAAACCATTTGGTATAACAATCAATCGCTGCCTTTCCCATGCTATAACCCAAAACCTTGGTGATAGCTCTGACAGAACTCACCGAAGAAATATTCACAATACTTCCATTGCCAGATTTAACAATCTCTGGTCCAAATACTTGAACAGGAAGTACCGTTCCCCAAAGATTCAGGTTCATTGCTTTTTGAACACCTTCAATGTTCAATTCAAATACATCTTTATCTGGAGATAAAACAGCTTCCGGAATATTGCCACCCGCTCCGTTCACTAAACCATCAATGCGGCCAAAAGTGCTCAATACTTTATCCTTTGCCAATTCAAGATCATCCTTTTCAAGAACATCAGCAGGTATAAATATGGCTTCAGCACCTTCCTTATTGATCTCGGCAGCTCTTTTATTTCCGATCTGTTCATTCCTGCCCAGAATAACCACTTTACCGCCCTGACTGGCAATGGCCTTTATAAATGCGCCACCCAAAATACCGGTGCCGCCACTCACTATAATTACCTTATTATTTAACTCGAACATGTTGCTTAGAATAATTTAAAATAGGTTATAACGATTCTTTAATTGCTTTTTGGCAAATAATATTTTATTGGAGTTGTAGCGCCCTTAATCAAGGTAACTCCTTTACTCATGTCATAGATGCCTTGAATAATTTGCTGTCCCTGAACATGCATTTTGAATTCAACATTCCAGTTTTTTGGCCAGGCCGGGAATAATAATACCCGATCATTTTCTGACTGTACCAGCATATTTTGCAGAGCCCGCATGTTTACTGTTCCATGATCTTGATCAGGTACCCAATCATAATTTGGACCCCAAAATGCAGGAAATCTACTTTTTGTATGCTTGGTGGTAAAATTATGCGTAACCATACGCTTTGCATCTTCTGTCAAACCTAAATAAGCTGCAAAAATAGCATCCTGCTGCCAGCCGCTAAACTGATCTTTTACGTTACTATTGAGAGATAAAATAGCTGATTCTACTTTTTCTTTTCCCAATCCATAAACCCGATAAGGAAAAACTGCATAGAGCTCAGGCTTTTCAATATTGGTTCTTTCACCCAAATTATAACCTGGCGATAAGGCTGTTGAACCATTTATTTGCTTTGTAGGCACCTCAGGAAGAGCTTTTTTCATTAAAGTCACCTCTTGCATAAAACTTTGATCAGCAATGATCTGTTCATGCTCCACTAATTTATCAAGCACCGAATGTAGGCCTGCAACTTCTGGCAATGGATTGATAACCCCCTCAAAATAGGTTTCTAATGATTGAGCAGGTTGAATAGAAATTTTACCACTCGTATCTCTTTGGTAATGGGTATTATAAAAAATAACGATCTCTTTTATAAAGGGCAAAAGTTCATTTTTAAAATAGGTTTGATCATTAGTAAACTCGTAATAATCAATCATTAATTTAGAAAGTTCAATACTCCCTTCCCAAACATAACGGATGTATTTATTTTGCGAAATACCATCTGGCAAATTGAGTTTAGATCGGTCCCAACCATAGTTATCAATGGTAAATGTACCCCATGGAGTCATAGTTTCTGGGAAATAGGCTCCGGCATGATTGAAATATTTTTGAGTTCTGTATTTAGCTAATGGAAGGGCTTTCAAATACATATCAAAAAGTGGTTTCATCAGCTGGAAATCACCGGAGTAAAGCATCGAATAATAAGGTAGCCTGGTATTTTGAAACCAATAATTAGCTCCCCAATCTCTAAAATCGGCATCGTAATTTGATAAATATTTTTTACCCATATTATCTTCAACGTCTACATTAAAGATAGATCCATTGAACTTGATTGGTAATCCACCTCTGCCGGCGCATGCATTCATATAGCGTTGCAATAAATAGCCCTGAGTAACGGCATAAGTATCCTGGATAGTTTTAGATTCCTGATCTGCAGCAGTAATCAGCATATAATGTTGATTCCAAAAGTCGGCCCACCAATTTTTATGCGATAATAACCGTTCACTAAAAGGGGTCTTTTCTGCATTTTTTAAAATTTTCTGAGCTTCTTTTCTCCAAGTACTTAGCTGAACATTTTGCGTTTTCAGTACCGCGACATTTAGTTCAAATTCTGTAAGAGGCTTTTTACTTAATAGAGTTTTATTATTCTGATTATAAAAATTAGTTCCAGAAACAATCGCCCCAAAATTTTGATTCAATAAAGGATCTTTACTTAATTGATTAAACTCAGAAATATTCTGATTATCGAGGGTAGACTGCCAGATAGAAGACTTATTTTGATGCACCCAAATCAGTTGATTTTTTTGAGAAATGATGCTATCTATTTCTCTCATTATTGGTTTTTTAGAATCCATTATTCCATAAGCACTTCGCCTTTCGCTGCCTTTCAGAGAATCAATACTAGTACGCCAAATGGCATTCACCAATTCAACTTCAAGAGGCATATTACTTTTGCCTGAAATAGTCAAAACAGGTCGGTTTGCATCAATTAAACAGGTAATGGATAGCGATTGCTTTTGAGTGTTTGTAGCCTCGATCTGGATCAAGCCATCCTCGATTTTTAGGGTTTGATTAAAATCTTTAGCAGCTAAGATTTGAGGTTTGGTGCGTAAAATGATTTTACCGACTTTCAATAAGCGCCCTATTTCGCTGAATGCATCAGTTTTTGAAATATACAAACACAGTTGCCCTTGTTCATCTACCCAAAGATTTGCGCCAATATCTCCATTGCCCAAAGGCATGGAACCAGAGGGGCTCTTACTTTGGCTTGTCCAGACTACATTATAGGTATCAAGTTTTGGTTGAGATAAAGCTGAAAAGGAAATAGAAACAAAAATGTAAGCAAGGAATATCTTATTCTGTAAAGTCGTTATCATTCTAACCTATTTAGATTCAGATAAAAATGATGAAATATTTTGAATTTTCGGTTGAAATATTTTTTAGAGAAAAACTAATTCTAAAAGTAAGTATATTTAATATCTTTAAATCTAGTTATACAAGAAGATAAAAAAACCAAAAATGGGTGAAGTAATTCTTTTAGGATCCATATTTTGTTCTGCAATAACGGTATATCTATTATTTAATAAAGCTGATAGCTATCAATTATTTTCATCCAGAATTTTAGCGGTATTTTTCATTGCAAACACATGGTGTGCCTTAGCATACTTACTCATTATTTCTAATTGGATTATTTATATACCTCACTTTTATAAAACTGCCGCTCCTTTTAATTTTTTAATACCTCCATTAGGATACCTTTACATCAGAACCCTATTAAAAAATGAAGTTGCCTTTCAAAAATATGATTGGCTACATTTTATTCCATTTGTAGCTTGCTTAATAAATTATTTACCATTATATACGATGGGTGCAACTGAAAAATCAAAATTAGTTGCGCTGCTTATTGAAGACTATTCAATTAATTACACTTCAAAAGATGGTTTTTTGGCAGAAAATATAATTAGAGGAGCTAGAATAATTCAAATTCCAATTTATTTGTTTTTCCAATGGCAATTACTACTAACTTTTAATAAAAAAAAGATTGCGCCTATTTATGAAACACACAAAAAACATGTATTAAAATGGGTAAATATTTTTAACTGGAATAGTAGCTTAATCTTAATTTCTGTTCTATTTCTTTTTGCTTTATTTTACTTCAACCCCGAAATAGGAACCTCAAAAATGATTATAATAATACCCGGTTTACTTATTGCATTAGGGTATTTAATATTGAGCTCATTTTTATTATTAAATCCAGCAGTACTGTTTGGTTTCCCAAACATCATCTCCAATAATGAAAAAGAAAATAATTCTAAACTAAAAGTTAGCCATCGATTAATAACCAAAAATTATGAAAAAACTACAGAAGAATTACTAAGCTATTTTAAAGTGAATCAGCCATTTTTAAAAACAACTATTAGTATCAACGAGGTAGCTCATGCATTAAATATTTCAGTCTCAGAACTTTCTTTTATCATTAATCATAAATTTAATCAACGATTTACAGACTTTGTAAATAAGTATCGAATTGAATTTGTTATTGACAAAATAGAAGAGGGATTTTGCGATAAATTTACTGTTGAATCACTTTCTAAAATGGCTGGTTTTGCATCTAAAAGCACCTTCAATATTGCATTTAAAAAAATAATGAATTGTACCCCCTCCGAGTTTATTGGACAAAAAAATAATGAACTCCAAAAGCTGAGTAAATTTGTATGATTTTAATAAAATCATACAAATTATAACTTAAATCAAATGAATTGCATTGGATAGATCACTAAATTCGAATTTTTAAAAAAACGAGTTAATTTAGTTGTTTTTTAGTTCTAATAATCCAGTCAATCTATGAAATCTGCTCTACCCAAGAAAACCTCTATTCTTTATTGGTTTAGTTATTTTCTATTTGCTATACTACCGATAACTATAAATGCGCAAACTGCCCCAGGTGCTCCAACTATTGGATGGGCTACAGCTACAGGTGCTACCTCGGCCACTGTTTCATTTACCGCGCCAACAAATAATGGTGGTTCACCCATTTTAAGATATGTAGCTACGTCTTCGCCCGGTGGAATTACAGGTATCTTTACTGGGGCTGGAAGTGGAACAATTACCATCACTGGCCTAACTTCTGATACACCATATAATTTTACCATAACAGCAGTAAATGCAGTAGGTTCAAGTATCCCTTCAGAAGTCTCCAACTGGGTAGTTCCGGTTAGGGGGCCAAATGAACCAACAAACGTGGTGGCTGTTGCGGGTAATGAACAAGCTAGTATTTCGTTTACACCTCCAACTGATGATGGAGGAACACCAATTTTTATGTACATGGTAGTTGCTAGTCCCGGCAATATTATGATGTCAGGTATAAGCTCTCCAATTATAGTTCCTGGACTAAGGAATGGAACTGCCTACACCTTTGTGGTATCTGCCGAAAATTCAATGGGCGGTCAAGGCACACCATCGGCCCCATCCAACAGTGTTACACCAGGTACTCCTGATGCTCCAACTATTGGAACTGCAACAGCAACTGGATTTACTACCGCCACTGTTGCATTTACAGCAGCCAGCAATAATGGTGGGTCGGCCATTACCAGTTATGAAGTAACTTCTTCGCCGGCAGGAGGTACAGGTACCTTTAATGGAGCAGGATCAGGTACTATTTCTGTTAGCAATTTGACGCATAGTACAAACTATACCTTTACGGTGAAGGCTAGGAATACAAATGGATTCGGTAAGGCCTCTGCTGCATCAAATCAAATTACAACTCCAACTCCAATTACTGCTCCTGATGCCCCAACTATTGGAGCTGCCACTGCAACTGGGCCTACTACCGCTACTGTTGCTTTTACAGCGCCAAGCAATAATGGCGGGTCGGCCATTACAGGTTATGTGGTCACTTCTTCGCCAGCAGGAGGTGCAGGTACCTTTTATGGAGCAGGATCAGGTACTATTTCTGTTAGCAATTTGGCGCCTAGTACCAGCTATACCTTTACCGTGAAGGCTGTAAATGGAATAGGATCCAGTAATGCTTCTGCTGCATCAAATCAAATTACAACTCCAAGTATTATAGCTCCAACTGCGCCTGCACAACCCATGGTTGCTGGACAGCCTTCATTAGCAAAATTTACAGCCGTTGGAGCTGATGCTGGTGGTGGGCCATTAGTTACTATCACCTTTACCAATGGAACCTATGTATCTTTTTTTGCTTATGCCTCAAGTTTTTTGGGCGGTGTTCGAGTTGCCTTAGGGGATATAAATGGTGACGGGAATATGGATGTTATTACAGGAGCAGGGCCAGGCGGAGGACCACAGGTTAATGTATATAATGTAAACCCATCAACTGGTGCAGTATCTTTACAGAAAAGTTTTTTTGCATTTAGCGCGCCCAGTTTTACTGGCGGAGTTTATGTGGCAACTGGAAGAACCAACGCAGATGATTTCGACGATATTATAGTTGGAGCAGGAGCAACAGGTGGATCCCGGGTTCAAGTATACGCTGGTAGTGCAACTGGTGCGGTTACCACTTCAACACTCAATGATTTTTTTGCCTATTCTCCAGCATTTACGGGAGGCGTGAGGGTTGCTGCAGGAGACAGAAATGGAGATGGAGTTGATGAGGTAATAACTGCGCCAGCCAGTAATGGTGGATATAATATCAAATCATTTAATACTAATGGTAAAGGCAACTCGCCAACTGTAATAGATAATTTTTTTGCTTTCAATAATACAACTTCTGTTGGCGGCCTAAGCATAGCTTCCGGCTACCTTAATAATGGAAATATATCCGATATAATTGTCGGGACTTCGAATAGCGAATTTGGGGTTATATTAGATTCAAATACCGCAGGTATAGCCGCCGCTATTCCATTTGCTGGTTTTATTAATGTTGGGGTAGCTGAAGATGCTAATGGTATAATCTATCCTATGGCACTAGCTGGTCCAGGGGGTGCACCCAGAGTAACTGTATATAAGACTGGAGTAAGCTCATTGGCAGAGACTGACAATTTATTTGTAATGAATGTAGCATTCAGGGGTGGTTTATTTGGTACACCCGGCATAAGAAGATCGAACCATTTTGGCCCTTCAAATAGTGCCCCTTCAAATATCACATTAAGTACCGCAACTATTAGTGAAAACAACGCAATTGACGCTTCTATAGGAACACTTGCCAGTACAGATCCAGATGCAGGAGATAGTTTTACTTATAGCCTAGTAAGCGGTGCCGGAAGTACTGACAATAGCAAATTTACCATTACTGGAAATACCCTTAAAGCAGCAGAAGCCTTTGATTATGAAACCAAAAGCAGTTACAAAATTCGTATCCAAACAAGGGATGCTGGTGGATTAAGTTTTCAAAAAGAATTTACCCTGACTATAGTAAATGTAAATGAAGCACCTACGGCAATTGCTTTAAGTAACGCAACTATTGATGAAAACAACGCAATTGACGCTTCTATAGGAACACTTGCCAGTACAGATCAAGATGCTGGCGATAGTTTTACTTATAGCTTAGTAAACACTTATGACCTAAACGGTGCCAGGATGAATATCGATGATAATGACAAATTTACCATTGCTGGAAGTACCCTTAGAGCAACAGAAGCCTTTGATTATGAAACCAAAAGCAGTTACAAAATTCGTATCCAAACAAGCGATGCAGCTGGATTAAGTTTTCAAAAAGAATTTACCCTGACTATAGCAAATGTAAATGAAGCACCTACGGCGATCGCTTTAAGTAACGCAACTATTGATGAAAACAACGCAGTTGGCGCTTCTATAGGAACACTTGCCAGTACAGATCCAGATGCAGGAGATAGTTTTACTTATAGCCTAGTAAGCGGTGCCGGGAGCACTGATAATAGCAAATTTACCCTTTCTGGAAATACCCTAGGGGCAAAAGACATATTTGATTTTGAAGCTAAAAGCAGTTACAGCATTCGTATACAAACAACCGATGCAGGTGGATTAAGTTTTCAAAAAACACTGAGTATTTCCATTACTGATGTAAACGAGACGCCAAGTGCCATGGCCATCACTAAATCTAATTTGTACGAATCCAATACCATCAACCAGGTGGTTGGCGCATTAAGCACAAGCGATCAAGATGCTGGCGATAGTCATACCTACAGTTTGGTTTCGGGTGTAGGCTCAACAGATAATGCCGCATTTAATGTGAGTGGTAATCAAATCAGAGCATCGCAGGTATTTAGTTTTGCAACTAAGAACTCCTATAGCATTCGTGTTCGAACTACCGATAAAGGAGGCCTGAGCTTTGAGAAAGTGTATACGGTAAGCATCAGTCAGCTACCAACACTTACAGGTACAGGTAATGAATATGGCACACAAATACAGGCAGTAGCGAGTGCCACTCCTAAAATCAGTAAGGGTTTAACCTCTAAGCTGAATGTGAGTGGAATAGATATGGCCTCTTTTAATTGGAGTCCATCTGCTAGCTTAAGTTCAGCAAACATTTATAATCCTGTAGCTCAACCTAGCCAAACACAGAGCTACTCCGTTACGGTAACCAACGTTTATGGAAGTTCAACTACCCTAAGCATTACTGTAGAGGTGATGGAAGATTGGAACATTGTTCCAAACAATATTTTAACACCAAATGGAGATGGAGTAAACGATAATTGGGTGATTGAAAATTTAAGCAGCTACCCTAATAATCAGTTAATTATACTGGACCGTTCTAATGTATTGATATACAAAAAATCAGGTTATGCCAATGATTGGACGGGTTTATTTAATGGCGCACCACTTCCATCGGGTACCTATTACTATGTTTTGACCTTTGATTCACCTTCAGGTCAAAAAGTAAGTAAAAGAGGATTTATTACAATAACCAAATAAGTTTTAGTACAACCAACAGATGAAAAACAATTTCAAACCATTTATACAGCTAGGTGTGCTAGCACTGGTATTTACAGCAAGTATTTCTAGTTCAAGCGCCCAAATTAACCCTTTAGGAGCTCAGTATTTCCAGAACCAATATTTGGCTAATCCTGCTATGGCAGGATATCAAAGTGGCATGCGTTTAAACCTGGGTTACCGTAACCAGTGGGATAACATTCCGGGTTCACCCAAAAATGTATCAGTAACAGGCGATTATGGTACTGAAAAAGTAGGTGTGGGTATTAATTTTTTCAAAGATGAGGCCGGCTTGCTTAACCGCAGCCGTATTCAGGGAAGCTATGCCTACCACTTGCCTTTGAATGATGACAGCAAGAAACTGCATTTTGGTATTTCATTGGGCTTACAAACCGAACGATTAAATAACCAGGCCATTGTTGGTTCAGCCAATGACCAAACAGCCATCCGTTTCAATGATCAGGAAAGCATCTTAGATGGCGATTTTGGTATGGCTTATACCTCAAGCAACCTGAGTGTGATGGGTTCGATATCGAACCTGAAGCGTCAATTAAAGATTGAAGATGCGCAATCAGCAGATTTCGGTACATTTTTTACGTCAATCGGTTATAAAATCAAACTTACCGACTGGCAGGTTGAGCCTAAAGTGGCTTATCGCGGTGTTCGTAATTTCCAGAACATTCTTGATGTGGGTGCAGAAATCAGAACCGCATCCGATCAGTTAGGATTCATGAGTATGTACCATAGTAATAAGAGCATGAGTTTTGGCTTGAGTTATCATCAAAAGAAAGACTGGCAATTATTTTTACTGTACAACAATCCAACTCAGGAATTGAAGAGTTATGCCACCGGAACATTTGAGATCGGCTTGCAACTGAACTTAATTAAGAAGAAATAACAATTCAATAGCCTCAAAAAAGATTCAAAAATAGATCCATAAAGCCCTTGCTTACACCAAATTCGTTTTCACGCAAAAACCAAAAAATTTATTTTTTTGCTTTTATTGTTATCAATTTATTTTTTTGTTTTCAAGTACAAGCACAAGATACTTGGATCTCTAGAACATCCGCGGCAGATAATCAATGGAATAGTGTGATTTACGGAAATGGGCTATTTGTTGCTGTTTCTGGAAGCGGAACAGGTAATCGTGTGATGACTAGTCCAGATGGCATTACGTGGACCTCTTGTACATCAGCAGCGGACAATACCTGGAATAGCGTTACCTATGGCAATGGGCTTTTTGTTGCAGTGTCTACAACTGTATTTGGAAATAGAGTGATGACAAGTCCAGATGGCATTACCTGGACATCTCAAACTTCTGCAGCAGATAATGCCTGGTTGAATGTTACCTACGGCAATGGTCTTTTTGTTGCGGTATCCGCCACTGGAACAGGTAATCGAGTAATGACCAGCCCCGATGGGATTACCTGGACATCTCAGACTTCTCCAGCAAATAATTCATGGAATAGTGTAACGTACGCAAATGGTCTTTTTGTTGCGGTTTCTGGAACTGGAACTGGAAATCGGGTAATGACCAGCCCCGATGGTATAAACTGGACTTTGCAAAATTCAGCAGCGGAGAACGAGTGGAATTATGTGACTTTTGGTAACGGTCTTTTTGTAGCGGTTTCTAGAGGCGTCACTGGAACAGGAAATCGGGTCATGACCAGCCCGGATGGGATTACCTGGACCTCCAGAACATCCGCAGCAGATTTAAATTGGAATAGAGTAGTTTTTGCCAATGGTCTTTTTGTTGCGGTAGCGGCAAGTGGCACAGGAAATCGGGTCATGACCAGCCCCGATGGGATTACCTGGACCACCCGCACCTCCGCGGCAGACAATTTATGGAATGGGATAGCCTATGGAAACGGCCTTTTTGTGGCAGTTTCCAGGGACGGAACAGGAAATCGAGTGATGACTTCAAATGCAGCGGTCAGCAGGCTGACGATTGATGCCATTGCGAACCAAACTTATACGGGCGCCCCCTTGACTCCAGCAATTGTAGTAAAGGATGATGCCACCACCTTGACCCTCGGCACACACTATTCAGTGGCTTACAGCAACAACACGAATGTGGGGACAGCTACAGTGACGATCACAGGGATGGGCAACTATGTAGGCACGAAAACCGCGACCTTTAGCATCGTAGCAAAGGCAGCGAGCAGCTTAACGATTGATGCAATTGCAAATCAAACCTTTACTGGATCAGCCTTGACTCCAGCAATTATAGTAAAAGACGGTGCCACAACCTTGACCCTAGGCACGGATTATACTCTTGCCTATACGGCGAACACCGATTTGGGTACGGCTACGGTAACCATCACGGGGATGGGCAACTATGCAGGCACCAAAACCCAAACTTTTGAGATAGTTCCTTGGACCTCAAGAACATCTGCAGCAGATAATTCCTGGTATGGAGTAGCGTATGGAAACGGAGTATTTGTAGCAATTGCTTATAGTGGCACAGGAAATCGAGTAATGACCAGCCCAGATGGGATTACCTGGACTATTCGCACATCCGCAGCAGATAATGGCTGGTGGGAAATAACCTATGCGAATGGTTTATTTGTAGCCGTTGCTTCCTCTGGTACAGGAAATAGAGTCATGACCAGCCCAGATGGGATTACCTGGACTATTCGAACATCCGCAGCAGATTATAGTTGGAGGAATGTAGCCTATGGGAATGGATTATATGTAGCCGTAGCTTCCTCTGGCACAGGAAATCGCGTAATGACCAGCCCAGATGGGATTACTTGGACCGCTCGCACATCTGCAGCAGATAATAATTGGTATAATGTAACCTATGGAAATGGGTTGTTTGTAGCGGTTTCTACTTCTGGCATAGGAAATCGCGTGATGACTAGCCCAGATGGGATTACCTGGACTATTCGAACATCCGCAGCGGACAATAATTGGGGGGGCTTAGCCTATGGGAATGGTTTGTTTGTATCGGTTGCTACTTCGGGAACGGGAAATCGCGTCATGACCAGCCCAGATGGAATTACCTGGACAGCAAGAACATCGGCAGAAGATAATAATTGGTACAGTTTAACCTATGGCAATGGTTTATTCGTAGCTGTTTCTGATAATGGAACAAATCGAGTAATGACCAGCCCGGATGGGATTACCTGGACGGCTCAAAAATCAATAGTAAATAATGCCTGGTATGGTTTAGCCTATGGAAATGGTTTATTTGTTGCTGTTTCTGGCTCGGGAACAGGTAATCGAGTCATGACGTTAAATGCGGCGGTCAGTAGGCTGACGATTGATGCCATTGCTGACCAAAGCTATACCGGGTCCCCATTGACCCCAGCAATTGTAGTAAAGGACGGACCCACAACCTTGACCCTAGGCACACATTATTCAGTTGCCTACAGCAACAATACGAATGTGGGGACAGCAACAGTGACGATCACAGGGATGGGGAGCTATATAGGAACGAAAACCGCGACTTTTAGCATCGTTGTTCCACCAACAACAATCACCTCTTTTAGCCCAGCCAGCGGCCCGGTAGGTACATTGGTGACCATAACCGGAACCAACCTGGGAACTCCAACAGCCTTTACCATTGGTGGTACAGCAGCCATCGTCATTTCCAATACCGGAACTAGCCTAGTGGGAATGGTTATGCCTGGAGCGGTAACAGGAACAATATCCTTAACAACGGCTGGTGGATCCGTCTCTTCCACCGGAACCTTTACGCTCAGCGTTGCACCTACACCCAATACACAGCAGGGAGCTAAATTAGTAGGAACAGGAAATACCGGTGCAGCGAATCAAGGTTACATTGTTTCAATCAGCGCAGATGGGAATACCGCCATCGTGGGAGGTGATACCGATAATTCATCTCAGGGGGCCGCATGGATCTATACCCGAAGCGGAGCTACCTGGAGCCAGCAGGGAGCAAAATTAGTAGGAACTGGAGCTGTCGGTAATGCACAGCAAGGTGTTGCTGTTTCACTCAGCGCAGATGGGAATACCGCCATTATGGGAGGGTATGCAGATAATTCATTCCAGGGGGCCGCATGGATCTTTACGCGAAGCGGAACTACCTGGAGCCAGCAGGGAGATAAATTAGTTGGAACAGGAAATACCGGTGCTGCACGGCAAGGTCGGGCTGTTTCGATTAGTGCAGATGGTAATACCGCCATCGTGAGTGGGAATCGCGATAATTCAGATCAGGGCGCCGCATGGATCTTTACCCGAAGCGGAACTACCTGGACTCAGCAGGGAGCAAAATTAGTAGGAACAGGAAATACCGGTGCTGCACAACAAGGTCGGGCTGTTTCGCTTAGCGCGGATGGAAATACCGCCATTGTGGGAGGGAATCGCGATAATTCAGATCAGGGCGCCGCATGGATCTTTACCCGGAGCGATACTACCTGGACCCAGCAGGGAGTTAAATTAGTAGGAACAGGAAATACCGGTGCTGCACGGCAAGGTGCTGCTGTTTCCCTCAGCGCGGATGGTACTACCGCCATCCTGGGTGGAAATCTCGATAATACAAATCAGGGCGCCGCATGGATCTTTACCCGAAGCGGGGCTACCTGGACCCAGCAGGGAGCAAAATTAGTAGGAACAGGAAATACCGGTGCTGCAGAGCAAGGTGTTGCTGTTTCGATCAGCGCAGATGGTACTACCGCCATCCTGGGTGGAAATCTCGATAATACAAATCAGGGAGCCGCATGGGTCTTTACCCGAAGCGGAACTACCTGGAGCCAGCGGGGAGATAAATTAGTAGGAACAGGAGCTGTAGGTAATGCACAACAAGGCTACGCTGTCTCGATCAGCGCGGATGGTACTACCGCCATCCTGGGAGGGTATGCCGATAATTCAATTCAGGGTGCGGCATGGGTGTATACCTATGTTCCACCGCCACCCACCATTACTTCAGCAACGTATAATGCTTCAACAGGGGCATTGGTAGTAACTGGAACAAACCTAGTAGCTATAGCAGGAGCAACTAATGATATTGATGTGAGTAAGTTAAGCCTCACAGGAGAAGGTGGTAGCTCTTACTCGTTAACTACATCAAATGTTGAGCTAACTAATGCAACAAGTTTTAGCATTACACTTAATGCTACAGATAAAACATCCATTAATGCATTGTTGAATAAGATTGGAACCAGTTCAATTGGAGGAACAACATATAATTTAGCAGCAGCAGAAGATTGGAACGCAGGAGCTGATCCTGCTGTAGTACTAGCAGATTTAACGGGCAATGGCATTACGGTTAGTGATTTAGCAACCATTACAACAACTGGAACATTAGCGGCATTAACTACTATATATGCAACTGCATCAAGCAATACCAGCTTCAGTGTAAGCGGTGTTTCTTTAACTAATGATATAATTGTTACAGCTCCAAGTGGTTTTGAAGTAAGTGTTTCACCAACTAGTGGCTTTGGTAATACAGTTACATTAACTCAAACCAGTGGAACAGTTTCAATCACTACGGTTTATGTAAGATTAAAATCGAATAGTTCAGTTGTAGGATCTCCTTATTCTGGTGATGTAACCTGTACTTCTACAAATGCGCAAACAGTTAATGTAGCAACAGTTTCTAGTACTGTTACTGCGCTAGGATTAACGATCACAGGAGTTACTGCGAGCAATAAAGAATACGATGCTAACCTAACAGCAACGCTGGGCGGCACTGCAACACTTGTAGGAGTTGTAACAGCAGACCAAGCGAATGTTACACTAGCTGGAACAGCCACTGCAACATTTAACAATGCAAGTGTAGGAACAAACAAAGCAGTTACTGTAACTGGTTACACTTTAGGAGGTACAGCAGCTGGTAATTATACGGTAAGTCAACCAACAGGATTAACTGCGAACATAACTGCCAAAGCAGCAAGCAGCTTGACGATCGACCCGATTGCCAACCAAACCTACACGGGATCAGCCTTGACTCCAGCAATTGTAGTAAAGGATGGTACTACCACCTTGACCCTAGGTACAGATTATACAGTTGCCTACAGCAATAACACAAATGTAGGCACGGCAACGGTGACAATCACGGGTATGGATATCTATACAGGTACAAAGACCCAGACCTTTAGCATCGTATCGAAGGCAGTGAGTACTTTGACGATTGAACCCATCGCGAATCAAACCTACACGGGATCAGCCTTAACTCCAGCCATTGTAGTAAAGGATGGTGCCACGACCTTGACCCTAGGTACAGATTATACAGTTGCCTACAGTGATAATACGAATTTAGGGACGGCCACGGTGACCATCACGGGGATGGGTATCTATACGGGTACAAAGACCCAGACCTTTAGCATCGTTAATGTGGCTCCAACAAACATCGCAACTTCTGTTTCAAGTGTCAATGAAAACAATGCAGCAGGTGCTAGTATTGCAACTTTATCGGCAACAGATAGTAACATTGGCGAAACATTTACCTACACACTAGTAGCGGGAACAGGCGACACAGACAATGCAAGATTTAGCATAAGTGGTTCTTCATTAAGCGCAGTTGGTTCATTTAACTATGAAACAAAGACTAGCTATAGTGTAAGAATTAAAGTAACCGATGCGGGTGGCTTAAGTTTTGAAAAAGCATTGACCATTGCTGTTACAAATGTAAATGAAGCCCCAACTAATATTACTGCAAATGCAACAAGTGTTGCTGAAAATGCTGCATCAGGTACTAGTGTAGGTACGTTAGCAGGAACAGATGAAGATGCTGGTGATACCTTTACTTTTGCATTAGTTGCCGGAACAGGATCTGCAGATAATGCAAGCTTTACACTAGATGGCAGCACTTTAAAAACTACTACGGCATTTGATTTCGAAACTAAAAATAGTTATGCGGTAAGAATAAAAGTAACCGATGCGGGTGGATTAAGTTTTGAAAAAGCACTTTCCATCACTATTACTGATGTCAACGAAACGCCAAGTGCCATGGCCATCACTAAATCTAATTTGTACGAATCCAATACCATCAACCAGGTGGTTGGCGCATTAAGTACAAGCGATCAGGATGCT
>CANKAT010000019.1 GCA_947479815.1 Sphingobacteriaceae bacterium | reverse complement strand
CTTTATGCTGACGATTTACATACTAATGCAGGTAGTTATTTCTGACAAAGTATCTTGGGTATTTTATAAATTTAAATTAAAAAAATAGTTTGTCTATTAAAATTGAGAATAGGCCTGCATCTATCTTTCAGGGATTATACCTATAGGTTAAGGGTATCAGAAATAGAAAAGAGATTGTTTCCTCAAAGGGGGTACGGCTCAATTAGGAATTTGAATAGTTAGATTACTATCTAAATCTACTTAAAGCAAGTGAAAAGAATAATTTACGTTTGCGCATTCATCAATTAATCCTAATTTCAAGGGTTATTCAATAGTGTACTATTTTTAAGCAGAAGTAAGGTTATGACTAAATTTTGTACCTTATTTGTACCTTGAAAGTATTGTACTTTCGTAAAGTATTGTAAATAAAGTGTTTAAGCTAATAAGTTACTTTCTGTATCGGGAAGTAACTCAATCAAATCAAACCTCCAGATTCTTTATAGCCTACATTAGTTTTAGTTTTTATAAATTTAAACTAATCCTTTTCCCCTTCTATAAAAACAAGTAAAATAACAAATATATACCTTATATTAGTTATATTTGTAAAATGCCAAGTGTAACTCAAAATAAACGTGTAATAGTGGTTTATTGGAAAAACCATCCTGAAAATCCTATTGAGGTTTTTTCAAGTCTAAAAAACTTTTGCCTCAGTTATCTGGAATACAACTACAATACGCTTAGTAATTATCTCAGCAAAGCGAAAGTGCCTTATGAAACAGATAAACTGCGGGTAGAACGTAAGATTATATTTTTGCAACCTAAAATTCAGGTGCGTAAAATAATGCCTATAATCAGAAAAGTTGCGTTGAAGCAAGCAAATGATTATAAACAAGATTTAAATTATTGGATGGGAAAGACACCTGCTGAGCGTTTGGCTGCTGTTACTTTCCTTTCTAGGCAGTCCATTAAAAAGGGTGAGCGAATGGATAAGACTGCTATTGTAAAAAGGAGTTTGAAGACATGATCTTAGAAAAGGATTTTGAAGATTTTGTGAAATTACTGAACAAGTATAACGTAGCCTACATGGTAGTAGGAGGGTATGCGCTTGCGCTTCATGGCAAACCAAGGCATACTGGTGATTTGGATATCTGGATTGATGTTTCTGAAGACAATGCAGCTAAACTGGTATTGGTATTACATGAATTTGGAATGGGATCAATTGGGCTAGAAAAGGAAGATTTT
The DNA here is from genome assembly GCA_947479815.1 of Sphingobacteriaceae bacterium. Taxonomy (GTDB): domain Bacteria; phylum Bacteroidota; class Bacteroidia; order Sphingobacteriales; family Sphingobacteriaceae; genus Daejeonella. The sequence goes on along the minus strand of CANKAT010000019.1, from coordinate 43,332 downwards.
CTAAAACCTGGTTTTATGAGCCAAATTGGTTATCCGCCTTTGCGCATAGATATACTAAATAGTATCGATGGTGTTTCATTCAGTGAGGCCATCTTAGGTATGCAAATTATTCATTTGGACGATGATCTCTTTCTTAATTATATTGGCCTTGATGACTTCCTTATAAACAAACAGGCATCTGGAAGAAAGCAAGACCTTGCAGATATCAGGGAAATAAAGAAACTGCAAGCTGTTAATCGATTCCGTAAAAATTAGATGGAGAACCATCATAAATTCATGGTGAATAGCCTTGTTGATTTATTTTAATAAAAAGGCCTATTATTGCCTTATGATCGAACTTTAATCTTGTAAGCAAAGCTAGGTTAGATAGCAGACACTGGTACCAGAAAATATTAAAACATTTTTCATAAATTTCTGATAGTCAATAAATATTAATTCTATAAACGAAAGTAACTACCAAATAACAACCCGCCCGATAACTATCAGTTAACAAACTATGAATAACCTACATCTATAAATAGACTCATTCTAAACCTTTTAATATGAATATTCCATCATTATTGGTTACCAGGAGGCGCTTTATCACTCGCGTGGCGCAGCTCAGTACTACCTTATTAGCTTTGCCTTGGATTGCGCGTGCTGCGGCTCCCATTGTGAAAATACTCGAGACCAAAATAATTTCTCAGCAACCGGAATTCTATAACGGATGGTCGACGCATGCCCGCCGACAGAATGGCGAGCTATGGGTTTCCTGGTCTGGTGGGCGGGAATCTCATGTAGATCCGTTTGGTCAGGTTCACTCGATGACATCACATGACGACGGCGCAACATGGACTTGGCCCCGTGTGCTGCTCGATAGCATCACGGATGACCGTGATTCTGGCGTGCTCGAGACCGCAAAGGGCACATTAATTGTTACAACATTTACATCGCTTGCTTATGAATTGCATCTTAAAAGTCAGAGTATTTTTGCTGATCATAAGGAGACAGGTTGGGTTTCCCAACCCATGCCGCCAGAACAATTGGCAAAGTGGCGCGCAGCCCACGCTCGATTGAGTGACGATGAACGGAACTCAGAACTCGGTGAATGGCTTATTCGGTCAACAGACGGGGGGCGTTCATGGTCTAAGCGCATCCCAACACTAGTAAACAGCCCGCATGGGCCAATTCAACTAAAAGATGGACGCTTATTATATGCGGGAAAAAAACTGTGGTCCGAAGACCGAAAAATTGGGGTGGCGGTTTCATCAAATGACGGCTTAACCTGGGAATGGCTGTCTGAAATTCCGACGCGCAAAGGCGACAAGGGTAGTAGCTATCACGAGCTGCATGCGGTTGAAACAACCGATGGTACGCTAATTGTGCATATTCGTAATCACAACGAAGCGAACAAATTGTGGACGCTACAAACCGAATCAATTGATGGCGGCCAAACTTGGACTGAACTGCATCCAATCTGTTACGGTTTCCCTTCACATTTGCTTCGCCTTAAAAATGGTGATATCTTAATGAGCTACGGCTACCGCAAAAAGCCCTATGGCAATCGCGCGAGAATCAGTACAAACCATGGTAAAACCTGGGGTGATGAACTAATTATTTCTGCTGATGGTATTGACGGCGATCTTGGATATCCGAGCACCGTTGAGCTTGCCGACGGCACGCTGCTCACAGTGTGGTACGAGAGTTTAGCAAAGCCGAAACTAGCCGTGTTGCGACAATCAAAGTGGCGGCTCGAATAGAATATGTAAATGGCAAAGAGTTTCTATTTGATTAGATGCTCTTTGCCCTTCATTGAATACACGCTTCCCCGTTCTTCACCCATTTAAATTATCAAAAAACGATTATTTGATAGTTAAAATTGTACTTTCTTTATCAGTTCTCCCTCCAAGACCATTTAAATCATACACTATTTTTCCGGAACGAATCGTTAATTCTGTTTCCAGCTTTTGTGTTCCTTTAAGTAGGTAGTTATGTGAATCAATAAATCCGAAATTTCCTTTTTTCAAGGTGAATATTGCGATATCTGCTACCGATCCTACAGAAAGATTACCCAGTTCTTCTCTTTTTATTTCCTTGGCTGGATTCCAGGTTGATCGTAAAATAACATCCTTTAGAGGCATCCCCATATTTAAAAATTTGGACATAATATTTGACATGTCCTTCATTCCTGCATTCATACTTGAAATATGCAAGTCGGAGCTTATGGAATACGGTACAAATCCCTGTTTTACAGAGGGAATTGCACGGGCAAATGTAAATCCATTGCCACCATGCCCAATATCGAAAAGTATTCCTCTTTTTTGTGCTGCAACTGCTAATGGCGAAACTTGATCATTCACATAGAAAAAAGGGAAGGTCAATCGGTACATATGAGTAAAAATATCGCCAGGTCTAAGATGTTTCATAAACAGATCTTCAACTGAACTGATAGCCGGTTTTGAAGGATAGGTTAAATCTAACATGACAGGCATATTTGCGATATTTCCTGCTTTTACCGCGCTATCCAATGGTATAAATGGATTTCCACCAAAATGAGCAGATTTAAAACCAACTACATCTTTTTTATTGGCTATAGCAACTTGAGCCGCCATATTGGGATCCATATCATTCACATTCTGTTGATTCTGGCCCATTCCATCACCAACAATATTTAAAAATACAAGAACCCTTGTTTGTGATTTGTCAATGATATTCTTCTTGAATTCAGGAAAAGTTCGCCATCCTGAACTGCCAGCATCGCCAACTGTAGTTACGCCAGAACGAAAGGTAAAGCCATCAGGCCAAACAGAACTGGGTCCATTCATATACTCTTGTTTCAGATTAGTTCCTGAAAAAACATGCACGTGAAGGTCGATAATTCCTGGAGTTACAACCATGCCTTTAGCATCAATCACTTTTACACCTAGATTGGAATCAATATTCTTTGCTATCAGAGCAATTTTACCTTCTACAGCATTAGCTGTCCGCGCGTTTTGATTACCCTGAGTAGAGTTAATGGCAATATCCATTACCTCGTCAATGTTATTTTTTGGGTCAATTACATGACCACCCTTAATGATAATGCTATAGGGTTTGCTTGATTCAGCGGGTTGAGATTGCTGAGCAATTGTATTGCTGCCGAGTAAAAGAAGAGCAATAAAAAGTGATGCGTATTTTTTCATGGGTTTATATTCTTATTTATAAAATTAGATACAAAGGCAGTATTTTGGGATATACCATAGTTTGCTTTATAACATCAATCTAAAATATATTCCGTTATAAGAATTTAGTTGAATATTGAAAAGAATAAAAAAAGGATTAACAGATGAATGTTAATCCCCTTCAGCACTAAGTATAGCTCCCCTAATTTAGGGGAGCATATTCTTTATTTCTTATTTTTTGATTGTTTCTATTACTAGAACATTATTAGTAATAGTGCCGGTAATGGTAACCTCATCACCAATAAAATTTTCAACTAATTTAGGGTTGCTGATGGTATAAACTTTGTCGGCAACTACAAAAACTGGAATTTTTCCACCTTTTACACAACTTTTGGCGCAGGCAGCATGTTCCTTGTTATTGCCCTTTGTTCCACAGTGATCATCACCGATAAAACCAGTCCATTTTCCTTTGTCCATTACATTGGCAGCAGCTGTTAAGCAAAAAGCTACTCCAAGAAGCATTAAGTACTTTTTCATAATTTCATTTTTTTTAAGAATTGAATTTAATATTTTTTTAATAGAATAATGCAAGGATAAATCAAATAATTGCTGTGCTGGTAAATTAAAAATTATAATTAAAGTTTAGCATGGGTTTAAATAGCGCTTTTTTGATCTTATTTTAATCAATACGAATTTGAAAAACCAATTCGTTTTTGGTCTCTTTTTTTAGCCATCATTGATCTTTTATGCCTCATCATATTAATGTTACAAGGCCAATTAAAATGACTTATAGATCTGAAATGCTTGATTTTATGGAAATCTATCGAGCCAATGTTTTAGTTTGCCTGTATTCAATGTTGTCAGCTGTTAAGTATTTTTCTATATTTCAATATTAAAAACCAAAAAACACGATGAAAAAAAATCTATTTGTATTCTTATCCCTTTTCATATTTGGATTGAACGCCAGCGCTCAACAGCCTGCCGCTCCTTCAGGTAAGCCTTATAGTTATATTATTAAAGGGGGTCATGTGATTGATCCGAAAAACAATATTGATGAAATAATTGATATCGCAGTTACTTCAGGAACACGTGCACAAGCTGCTCGCCCTGCAATGCCTGAGCGTCCGGCAGCAAATGGCCGCCCTGCTCGTCCTGCTATGCCTGCCCGTGCTGCTATTCCTGCATCAGAAGGTAAAGTGGCGCTAGTAGCTAAAAATATTAATCCTGATTTGGCCGATAAGATTATCGATGCTAAGGGTTTATATGTAACTCCGGGTTTGATTGATCTTCATGTACATTTTTTCTGGGGGCATGATGGTAGTTATTTGAAAAATGCAGCAACAGCATTACCAGCAGATGGTTTTACTTTCCGTACCGGAGTAACTACCGTAGTTGATGCAGGTTGTACAGGCTGGAGAGATTTTGAATTGTATAAAAAGCGAACCATCGATGCTTCTCAAACCCGAGTATTAGCAATGTTGAACATTGTTGGAACAGGAATGGATGGAGCAGGTGAGAGCAATATTGATGAAATGGATCCTCAGAAAACTGCTGAGATGGCTAAAAAATATCCTCATGATATTGTTGGAGTTAAACTGGCACACTTTGGAGGACGTACTTGGGTTCCAACTGACCGTGCAATTGAAGCCGGAAAGCTTGCAAATATTCCAATCATGGTTGATTTTGGTTCTGCAGATCCATTTTTGCCTCTTGATTCATTATTTAATGTAAAGTTCCGTAAAGGGGATATTTATACCCATGCTTTTGGTGGAAATGGTACGGATAGCCCAAATGGAAGAGAATCTATTGTGGATATGAATGGTAAAGTAAAGCCATTTGTTTACAAGGCCAGAGAAAAAGGAGTGATCTTTGATATTGGTTTTGGTGGAGGTAGTTACCTGTATAACCAAGGTGTTCCGGCTATAAAGGCAGGTTTTTATCCAAATACCATTAGTACAGACCTCCATACAGGTAGTATGAATGGCCCGATGAAAAGCATGGAAAATATCATGGGTTTATTTATGGCAACCGGAATGCCACTTAAAGAGGTGATCGCGGCAAGCACATGGAAACCTGCTCAAGCAATTAAACGTGAAGAATTGGGAAATCTTTCTCAGGGATCTGTAGCGGATATTGCGATATTTAAGATCACTAACGGTAAATATGGATGGCCTGTAAGAGGCGGTAAAATTGAAGGATCTCAACGATTTCAAACTGAAATGACTTTAAGAGCCGGAAATGTTGTTTATGATTTAGATGGAATTTCACAACCAGCAGGGCCGGCACCAGTACGCTAATTTTAACTGATATTTAGTTAGTTAACAAAAGGAGCAATTTCTATTAGAATTGCTCCTTTTTTGTGTCTTCAATACTTGAAATAAATCTAATCTTATATTCTTTTAAGGTTAGAATTGATTTTTTTTTAAAAAAATAATGCACCAAATTGGTTGATATTATCTTATCTGTTATTATGTTAGCTGAAGCAATAATTTGAATGACTTTAGCTAGATCAATAAATTGTAGCTTTATCTTTAGTTTGATTAGTTATTTTATCTAGAAATATTTAACATGCTCTCTTCGATGCAAAAACCTCATTCAATTTTCTTTAAATTTTCATTATTTATTTTTAATATAATTTTCTGCACCAATTTGTTGGCTGTGGAAGTGAATAAAGGCCAACAAATTATTGCACTTGATCCTTATTGGAAATTTAATATTGATCCCAATAGTGAGGGCTTAGAAAAGAAATGGCATACTTCAAGTTTTAATGATGCCGCTTGGACAATGATTGCAGTTCCAGGTAATTGGGATTTGTACAATGAATACGCTAACTATAAAGGGAATGCCTGGTATAGGACTTCTTTTAAAACTCCATTAGTAAAAAATAAGCAAATTATTCTATCCCTTGGAGAAGTTGGGATGTCCTATAAAATTTTTCTCAATGGAAAACAGGTGGCAGATATTCTATGCGGCAATTATATGGAACAATTCGACATTACTAAATTGCTAAAAACAGGTATAAACAATGTGTTGTCAGTACAAATTGACAATAGTCTTAACTATGGTGCATACTGGAGTTGGGGTGGTTTTAGAAGGCCTGTTTCTTTGTTGGTAAGGGAACCTGTATTTATAGAACAACAACAAATAACTTCCAATCCTGACCTATCTAATGGAACAGCAAATATAAATACCAAAGTTTTTTTAAAAAATGAAACCAATGTAGATAAAGTAATTTCACTTAAACAGCAAATTAGCATAAATGGCTTAGTATTGACTTATTCTTCACCAGAAATTATAAAGCTGGCTGCTCATACTGAAAAAGTGCATATTTTTAATAGGCCACTTAGCAAATCGCAAGTCAAGCTTTGGCATTTTGACCATCCAGCATTATACAAGAGTACGATTACTTTGCAAGATCAAAATAGGGTTTTGTTTCAGCAAACTACCCGCTTTGGTATTCGTAAAATAGAAATTGATGGTTTACGGTTTTTGTTGAACGGCGAGTCTGTTAGACTTGCTGGCTATAATTGGGTAGCTGATGACCGAACCACAGGAAGCACTCTTCCTGAATTTAGATTTAAGGAAGATATTGATTTAATGAAAACTGCGGGAGCAAATATGGCCCGTATTTCACACCGACCACTTCCCGATGATGTGATGGATTATCTAGATGAGAAAGGGATTTTAGTCTTGGCAGAATTTAATAATTGGCCTCCCTATATGAATGCAGAAAGTAAGGAGCCAAAAATATTTGCCAAAAAGTTGGTAGAACAAAATTTCAATCATCCTAGCATTTTTGGTTGGAGTATAGGAAATGAAAATGGTAGTCTTAAAGATTTCCCGAAAGTAAATGAATATTTTTCTTCAATAATTGATTACATCAAAAAAATAGATAAAAATCGTTTGGTGACCTATGTGTCTCATACCGCTGATTTTCAGGACAATGATGCTGTCAAATTTTGTGATTTGATCATGATTAACAAATATGGGAATTTTGAAAAAGCAGTCGACAACTTAAAAATCCGATATCCCAATAAAGTAGTTTTCCTTTCTGAATACGGGGCCCATGCAGATAACCTCATTTATGATACTCCTAATAATTCTACGTTTAAAACCTTAATGGTTGATAATCTTAGAAGTAAAGAAAATCTTATTGGTTATTCCATTTGGACATTCAATGATTATAGAAGTAGTTATCAAACTCCTGTTCCTTCGGTTTCAACACCACTCCACCAACATAGACAATGGGGAGTTGTTGATGTATATCGAAATAAGAAAAGAGCATACCGACAGATGCAGAATTTTTATGCGCCGATTTCAGATTTGCAATTATCTATTAAAGAATTATCGGGTCAAAAGATGCAATCAGATATTGTACTGGTTCCAAGAAAAAAAATGGATATCCCTGCCTATGAATTAAAAGGATATCAATTAGTTTGGGAATTAGGTAACAGTAAAAATGAAAATTCGGCAATGGGTACAATTCCACTCAAAAATATCCTTCCAGGTTCTGAAAGTGAATTTTACCAGGTAAAGTTTAAAAGGTCAGACAGCGATATGTTCTTTAAACTTTCACTATTATCGCCAACAGGCTATGTAGTAAAGGATACCACACATTTTTTTGCACCGCCTCCTGCTCCTAGTAAAATTCAATTATTAACAGGTACAAAAGAAGCCAGGCTTATCTTTGAAAAGTCACCAATGGCTACTGAATATCAGGTAAAGTATCGGGTGGTTGACAGTGTTGAAACCGAAATGAAACCAACCATAGATCATTATACAGATATAACAAACCTTGTTATGGGTAAAACATATGAGTTTTGGGTAGTAGCAAAAAATGGCTTTGGTGAAAGTGTCCGCTCTGAAATAAAAACATATACACCTACACCTGGATACATGCTGCTTCCACCTGTAATTTGGTTATCTGAGCCCGGCAATCATTCTTTTTTTGTAGGATATTCATTTTATTGGAGTGATGCCTCTTATGAAGTTAGATACGGTACTGATTTAACTAAAAAAGAGAATTGGAAAACAAATCGGACTACTAATTTTTCAATGATCCAAGTGCCTAAATTAGAGAATGGTAAAACCTATTATTATCAATTGCGTAAGTTGAGTTTGTATTATGGCTCGGTAAACGAATGGAGTGAAATAAAGCAGGTAGTACCTAATGCAGGTCATCAATTTGGTCATGTCAGCATCCAGGGCTTTAAGCAAACAGGAAATGAGTTACTGATCTCTTTTTCAGGTGCAAAAAATGCCACTGGCTATAACATTATTTGCAATGTTAAAAACAAGAAGAAAGCATATTATGTAAATCAATCAATTTCAGGTTTAACAAAAATAATTTTAGAGGATGACTCAGTAGTAGAATCACTTGAAATATTCGCGAATTAAGAATATATGCCATGAAAATATCAAGGTATTGTGTATTTGTAGCTCCATTCCTATTTTTAATTTTTGGAGTAGTATTAAGTGGGATAGGTCAGCCCTTATTATTTGATGTTAATCCGCGATATGAAGTTAAAAACCTGTCAGAATTTACTGATTCAAATGAATTTAGCGTTCGAAGTGGCCTGCCCAATTTCTTCAAAAAAATTAAGCAAAACAATTCATCAATAAAAGTTGCTTTTTTAGGTGGAAGTATTACCCGCGCTGATGAGCAATACAGGTTACAAATCACTAATTACATTCAATCATTTAATACTTCTTGCGTAGTCAAGGGCATTAATGCGGGTGTTTCAGGTACTGGATCAGATTTAGGTGCTTGTCGTTTGTATGAGCAAGTACTTCAATATAATCCAGATTTGGTTTTTGTTGAATTTGCGGTAAATGGAGGAACAAGCCAAGCCATAGAAGGCATTGTTCGTCAAATTAGGCAACATAATGCAGCAACTGACATCTGCTTCATCTATACTATTGCAAGGGAGCAGTATATGATCTATGCAGCAGGTCAAGTGCCTGATAATATCAAAAAATTAGAACGTATTGCTAATTATTACCAGATCCCTTCAGTGCACATGGGTCTTTATCCTGCACTATTAGAAAAAAGAAATCAATTGATTTGGAAGAGTAATCTTCCTGTTGAAAATAAAATTGTATTCTCAAATGATGGTGTTCATCCTACAGAAGCTGGCGGAAATTTATACGCTCAGTCAATAGCAAGAGCATTAAAAAAAATAAGTGAAGTAGAGAGTCCTTTTTTTCGGAAAAAAAGAAAGCCGATTCTTAAAAATAGTTTGATTGATGCAACTATGTTTTCGCTCAATCAATATGGAGTTTATAGCTCTGGCTGGCAATTGATAAATACAGATGATGTACCCGCGCTAAAACAATTTGCACCCTGGTTCAAAGAAGTTTTGAGCGCTTCAAACTCAGGAGAAACGTATACTTTTACCTTTAGAGGCAGTGCATTTGGTATTTTTGATATTGGCGGACCAGAAGTTGGACAATTAGAAATTGTTGTTGATGGAAAGGTAGTACAGTTAGTAAAATCACCAGAAACTACTATGCTTAGCCTATCTGAAGATAAAAATACAGGCGCTAACTTATTAAATCGATTTAATCAATACTGCAATAACCGATATAGGGGTCAGTATGAGTTTATTGAATTGCCTAAAGGTAAACATGAAGTTCAGTTGAAATTATCAGCTGTATTACCTGATAAAAAGGCTATACTCGGATTATCAAATTTGGATGACTACACAAAACATCCTGAAAAGTATTTGCAGCACAAGGTTTATTTAGGGAGAATATTGTTAAATGGGAGACCCCTTCGGTAAGAGAATTCAAACTAATCTTGTCAAGACAATAAATTCTTTTTTTTGTAATAGGCCATTTTATTGCAATAGATTCAATTTTAACGATCTTTTGGTGTACCCATTCATAAGATAAAACTAAATGCAAGTTTTTATTTTGTTGAAATTCAGAATTGATTTTAATGTAAATTTCAATACTAAGAATGCGCTTTCTATCTAAAAAGTACTTTTATCGCTTCAATACTTGAAATGTTTTTTCATAACCCCAGGAAAATTAGCCAGAGCAATTTCCGGTTCTGCAATTTCTGGATGCCATAATTTCTCCCATTCAAAACTATAATAGCCTTTGTAATTATCTTTTGATAGAATATCTATAGCTTCGAGAATTGGCACATCTCCTTGTCCAAGTAGTGTATATTCTAGTTTATCTCCAGTCAATTTGGCATCCTTAATATGCGTATGGCGTATGTATTTCTTTAGTTTAGCATACACCAGTGATGGTGATTCTTTGGTGATGGTCCACATGTTTGCAATATCCCAAACAAGTGCAATATTGGGATGCGAAGCACCTTTCATAACCTTTAATATATCGTCAGAGCCTGAAAAATCGCCATGGGTTTCAAGTAAAACAGTCACATTGCGTGATTTTGAATAATCACCAAGAGTCAAGAGGTTTTCTATAACCGTATCAATTGTTTGATCTTTTGTTCTGCCTTTTGGAAATTTATTAGGGAATACCCTTACAAATGGGCAATTTATCTTTTGTGCCAGATCAATGAATGATTTAGCTTCAGCCATGCTTTTTTCTTTCTCCGGCCCTTCATGAAAGTGCATATTGGCTGATGCTCCTAGGTTTATGAATTTTAAGCTTTTCTCTTTCATCAAAGCTAAAGTTGCTTTTATCCGTTCCGGACTGCTAAATTCTTCACATTTTGTAAGATCCATCTGGCGTTTAATACCACGAATTTCTAATCCGTTATAACCATTTGCCGATGCAAAATCTGCAATTTGATGAAAAGACCAGTCGGGGCAGCCCAAAGTTGAAAATCCTAAAAGAGGCTTATTGTTTTTGTCGGCATAGGCCGAATTTGTCATTGCTGCAGCAAATAGAATGGCCGAATTTTGCAAAAACTGTTTCCTAGAATAGATCATAGCTTTTTTGGATTTTAGGAGATATAAATTTAATTACGAATTACGAATTATTGATTACGAATTATTGATTACGAATTACGAATGATTAATTACGAATTACGAATGATTAATTACGAATTACGAATGCTCAGGTATTAGTACTATCACGAACTTCGGGATTTTTTTCAGTAGATTCAAGACTTTATTAAACCTTAATTTGTAGCTTGAACAAAATAAACTCTTTTCTGAACTTTAAATAAAATATGCTCATGTCAACCGATATTCAACTACAGAAAAGTCGCCAAAGGAATAAAACAACTATTTTATGGATTTCAATCCGGCTCATCTGTTTGCCTTTAATTCTGCCAGTATTGATACTTCAATCTGCTTTTGCGCAAGATAAATTAGAATCTAAAGGCCATATTCCAATTCTGGGTTGGTACAGTATACCACCAGAAGAAGCCACATCGGCGCGCTATATGGAGATGAAAGAGGCCGGTTTTGATTATAGCTTTTCATTTCTTGGAAACTTGGAAGCGGTTCAAAAATCATTAGATGCGGCTCAAAAGGCAGGGATGAAGATTGTGATTGGATGTCCCGAATTGAAAACTGAGACCGAAAAAACGGTAAAACGCTTCATGAACCATCCTGCATTGGCCGGTTATTTTTTGAGAGATGAGCCAGCTCTTGATGCGTTCACTGATCTTGGGAACTGGGCAAAACGTGTGAATGCAATAGATGCTAAGCATTTTTGCTATGTAAACTTGTTCCCTAATTATGCCACAGCAACCCAATTGGGTACCAGCGATTACCGAGAGTACGTGAATAAATTTGCCAAAGAAGTACCCTTGCATTTCCTTTCCTATGATTCTTATCCGCTTACTACTGCAGATGGAGTTTACTCGAAATGGCATCAGAATCTTGAAATTTTTGCTGATGAAGCCAAGAAGGTTAATAAACCTTTCTGGGGTTTTGCGCAATCTGTTTTATTTGATGATTTTCATGAAGTTCCAACCTTAGCTACTATGCGCGTACAGATGTATACCAATCTTGCCTATGGAGCTCAGGGTTTGCAATATTTTACCTACTGGACACCCGTATCTTCAACAGAAGATTTTCGGGGAGCACCAATCTCTTTAACGGGTAAAAGATCAGCTGTTTATGATGATATTAAGCTATTAAACCAGGAAATAAAAAATCTGGCAGGAGTATTTTTGGGGCTAAACTGATATCAATCAAATATGCAGGAAAGGAAACTCCAATTGGGACCAACCGTTTATCTACGCTTCCGGCATCTTTGAAAGTTCTGGATACGGCTGGAAAGCCCGCCATCGTATCCATCCTTGAAAATGGCGATAAAAAATTTCTTGTTATTGTTAATATGGATTATAAACACAGTATGCAATTGACTCTATTAGGTGATGACAATTTGAAAAGGATATTGAAAGATGGCTCCATTGTGCCCGCACGAGTTTATGACACTACACTTGATGTGGGGGCTGGTGATATTGCAGTTTATATGTTTTAATCAGTAGCATTAAATAAAAGAACAGCTAATTTTTTAATTCTATTCTCACATTAATTTTTTAAATTGAAAATTGCACTTTAAGAAAAAACCTAAACATTATGAAAGTAATCATTAAAATAGCACTGCTTCTCCTTCTTATTTCTCCGATGGTTAATCAGGCTCAGACCAAATTAAAAGCAGGAGATAAAGCCCCTGATTTTACTTCAAAAGATCAGGATGGTAAAATCGTTTCGCTTCGTCAGTTTAAAGGCAAAAAATTAGTGCTCTATTTTTATCCAAAAGATAATACCTCTGGTTGTACTGCTCAGGCATGTAGCTTGCGTGATAATTTTAAAGAGCTTAAAAAAGAAGGTTATAAAATACTTGGAGTAAGTATAGATGATGAAGCTTCTCACAGAGGTTTTATAGAAAAGAATGCTTTGCCTTTTTCCTTATTGGCTGATGTAGATAAAACGATAGTAACAAACTATGGTGTCTGGACAGAGAAAGAAAGAAATGGAGTTAAGGCTTTCAGCACAACTCGTACTACCTTTCTAATTAATAAGGATGGATATATTAATAGGGTGATTACCGAGATTGATACAAAGAATCATGCCGGTCAGATATTAGGAAAGAATTAAAGCAGAAGTTTTAGTAAACGAACGTTTGAAACATAAAAAAGGGTCCAAAAGGACCCTTTTTTATTAGTTTTCTTTTATAACCGGAGTTTCTTTAACTTCAGTTTCTTCTGAAGTTCCGTCTTTAGCATCTTTGAATTCTTTCATGCCCCGGCCTAAACCGCGCATAAGCTCTGGGAGTTTCTTCCCGCCGAACATCAATAATATCACCAATACAATTAAAATAATTTCGGGACCACCTAAACCTGCCATAATTTTTTTGTTTTAAATTTTTAACAATTTGGGAAAAAATATTCGATTTTAAAAAGATTGTACATTAATCTGTTACAAAAAATAGTGTTTTTATTTTTATTCAATAGATTTTAACCTCTCAAAATTAATTTATCGGTGATTAGAATTAGAGGAATCCCATAAATTCACTTCCATTAATCAAATCGATGAATTTTTTTGATGGGAAGAATAAATTCAGATTATTTTGCTAATCCTGCCTCTGATACTAACATCAGCAATCCAAATTTTATGGCCTCTGCACCTTTTTCATTAATCCACCATTCATCAAGTGAATGTGCATTTGCACCTTTTCCACCACGTCCAATCGTTATGCTTGGAACGCCTAAAGAAATGGGAGTATTCGAGTTGGTTGACCCTGTACCAGCAAATGCTTTTCCATTAAAGAATTCAATAACTGCTACAGCTCTTTGTATCAATGGCAGATCTTCTCTCTGAACTCCAGAAGGACGTTCGCCAATTTTTTCGAAATTCAGACTGAGCTTAACCCCGGTTTTTACTCCTGCATTGTAATCGTTAAGTGCTCTGCGTGTTTGATCTAGTAGTATTTTTTCAATGCCTATTAATTTTTCAGGGCTTAATGAGCGCAAGTCTACCTCAATCCATGTTTCAAAAGGAATAGAGTTTACAGATGTTCCACCACCAATACGGCCCACATTGAAAGTTGTTTTTGGCCCTGAACTAACATAATTGCTTGCTGCAGTGCTAAAATAGTCAATTGCTTTTCCCATTGCATGATGGGGGTTGGCTAAACCAAATGCACCCCATGAATGCCCTCCCGGACCGTTAAATGTGATTTTATAGCGTATGGATCCTAAGCCATTAATTGATATTCTATTGATATCGCCTCCATCAATGGCAATGTGTGAGTCTATTTTTAGTGTACCAGTTTTAAAAATATTTTTGATTCCTCTAAGGTCACCCAAGCCTTCTTCACCCACTGTAGCTGCAAATAAAATATCAGATTCAGTACGAATAGATGCTTTATTCATTGCCTTTAATACGGTTAGCATCATACTTAGCGCCCGGGTATCATCACCTATTCCGGGAGCAAATAGTGTGTCACCTTTAATTTTAACGGTTACGTCAGTTTCTAATGGAAAAACAGTATCCAAATGTGCATCTATTAGGACAGTTTTTCCATTCCCATTTCCTTTTCTTAAGGCGAGTACATTGCCCACTTTATCAATCCAGATACTATCTATGCCTGCTTCTTTGAGCATTTTTTTAAAATATTCAGCTCTTTTTTGTTCCTGAAAGGGCGGTGCAGGAATTTGAGTAAGTTCAATAAGCTCCTTCATGCAAGTAGGCTCTAGTTCCTGTATAATTTCAAACGCTTTCTGAATTTTGGCAGAACTGCTTAATTTGTCTATTTCCTTTTTGTAGGATGATTGCGCACTAATGTTTTTTTCATTTTGAGCATGCAAAAAAGATGCTGTTAATAAAAAAATAGTAAATAGGATAATTTTTTTCATGAATGTGATGCTTAGTTCCTAAATTTTCGGTGATAAATATATGAATTCAAATTCTGGCTTAAATTATCTTAATTTTCCTGACACCAATCAGAACAATGATAAAAAAGCTGTAAAGAATAAAGAATGGAACGATGAATTGAATTAAATTCATGGGGAGCATAAATGCAATGATCAGCAATTGAAAACCCAATCCATAAATCGAAATCATGGTCATAAACCAGGAAGGGAAATTTTTAACTTTAAAAGCCTCGGGATCTAAAACATGGATTATTTTATCGAAAAATCCATAGACCAGGTAATATATTGAGAATAAAATATCTACTGAACGCTGACCCTCTCCGGGTAAAGCAATTGGTGATTCATGTTCAAAGATCTTACTGGTTGTATCACCTCCCTCTGAACTATTTCTTAAAATGACGTAATAATAATTATAGAGTGTTCCCTGTAATTGTACTCCAAAAAATGCTATAAAGGCATATAAATAACTACTTTTTGTGACATAAGCTATTGTCATGAAGATTAAAAAATTCAAAATTATGTCAAAAACACTGTCTAGATATCTTCCTGTGTATGAAGGTGTTTTATTTATTCTTGCCAGTTCGCCATCTGCAGCATCGATAATTGATTTTAAAATGATAAAAAAGGATGCACTCCAATAATTACCATTAAATATGCAATAGATCGCTATTAGTCCACTAATGCCAAAAAGTATAGTTACATGAATAGGGGTAATGAAAGTATGGCTAACCTGATTAGCGAATAATTTCCCCATTGGCCTCCCATAATCTGATAAATCGAGGAATTTATCTTGGGCATTAAGTTTTGACATGATTGTCTTGAACGAGTAGTTTGCAACAATATAGCTGCGGGCACAAAGGTATGATTGTTTAAACGTTTAATAATGAACTATTGCAACATCTTTGGTATATGACTCCTTTTGTCGGAATAACAGCCTATTTTAGTGCAAAAATTTAAGAAGAGTAGTTTTTTCTCTTATTTAACACCAGCACTCAATAGAATCTGCAATTCTTTACATGAAATTTAAATTATTACTGCTTCTATTAATTGTTTGCATCAATTATTCTGTGTTTGCCCAAACTAATCGCGAAATAAAAGGTGTTTTACAGGATACGACAGGAGCGCCTGTTTTCAGCGCTAGCGTAAGGCTTATCACCCTTAAAGATACTCTCTTTACGCGTTCTGATGTGGATGGAAACTTCTTTTTTAAAGGAATAAAAGTTAGCCAGTTTGGGATATCTGTATCTAGTCTAGGATATATTCCTCTTTTAACCCAATATGTATATCAGCCAGGTATAAACACCATCATACTGCCTAAAATTATCCTGAAAGCAGGCAGTAATTTGCTTGCAGAAGTTGTTGTAAATGGTACACCCGCCGTGATAATGAAGCAGGATACCGTTGAGTTCCGTGTCTCTGATCTTAAGTTAAAAGATGATGCCGTAGTTGAGGATGCGATAAAGCGCCTGGATGGTACAGAAGTAGATAAGGATGGTAATGTGACGGCTGCCGGCAAACCGGTGACAAGAATTAAAATAAACGGAAAGGAAATTTTTGGAGGGGATCTAAAGACTCTAACCAAAAATATTCCTGCTAATGCTATTGAAAAAATCCAACTGATTGATGATTATGGAGATCAGGCAAACTTCACAAAGGTAAAAGATGGAGATCCGGAAACCATCATCAATATCACCACTAAGCCGGGTAGAAATACTGGATTGATTCTGAATTCAACCATTGGGCTTGGAAGTTTGGATCGTTATCAAATGGGGGTCTTTGCCAGTCAGTTTAAAGGGGATAAAAATATAGGTATAACTGCCAATTTGAATAATAATGGCACTCAGATTGGCGGTGGTGGTTTTGGTGGAAGAGGAGGCGGTGGTGGCGGTGCTAATTTTGGAGCATCAGGTGGTGGAGGAATAACGGAACTTAGCTCCATCGGTTTAAGTTATAATAATCGCTGGAGTCCGAAATTGCTAGTCAGTGGTTCGTATTATTTCACGAATAGTGACCGAAGTATAATAAGTGATGTTTTCAGGCAAAATGCCAATGCCTCAGGTCTTATTTTAAGTACCGAATTTAGCGATGTCGCCACTAATTCTAATACCCACAATTTTGGAAGCAGAATAGAGTATACAATAAACAAATCTAATATGCTTATTGTTTCTCCCTACATAAGTTTTTCAAATTCAAATAGCACTAATTCAGGCTCTATTTCTCAAACCGGTGTAATCAGGCAGGATCAGGCTTCTGTTTCAACGAATAAATCTGTTGTTCCAAATGTTAGCAGCAATATTCTTTTCAATCATAATTTTCAAAAGCTAGGCAGAAATTATTCGGTCAATATGAATTTAAGGAATGGCGGTTATCATTCAGATCAGGAAAATGATAACCAAATCGTTTATTTTGATCCTTCCGGAAATACCTTGCGTGACTCAATGAATTACCGTTTAAATGCGATAGAAAACCGAGTTTTTAATGGAAGCAATAGGTTCAGCTTTTCAGAACCCTTAAGTGAGAAAAGCAGGATTCAAATGATCTACAACGTAACCTATAATGCTTATGATAATAGTCGGATCAGTAGTTTTACAAATCCTGCTGGAATTTTGCAGAATATCGATTCTTTGAGTAATGTATTTCAGTATAATTTTCTTTCTCAGCAGTTTGGGCTGAACTATAACCATAAAACTAAGACCAACGAATTTTCACTAGGAGTGAGAGCAAACCCTACACGTCTTTCTGGGAACTCAGAAAGTTTAAATACCAGAATAAACCGGACAAATCTTTTCTTTGCCCCAATTGCAAGGTATCAGTATAAATATTCTCAAACTAGATCTGTAAATCTTTACTATTATGGTTTTGCAAATGAACCTCAGTTCTCGCAATTACAACCAGTACGGGATATTTCAAATCCGCAAAGACCTGTAGTGGGTAATCCGAATCTGAATAGTGCATTCTCGCATAATTTAAATGCCAATTTGAACAACTCTAACCCCGACAAGAAAACCTCATTTATCTTGAATTTGCAGGCCAATATGCTGAATAACCAGGTGGTGCAGAATATTGTCTTGATTCCTGACGTTTATGGCAGTAAAAAGCAGGAAATCAGATTTGTGAATGCGAATGGTTATTACACCTACTTTGTTTCCTATAATTGGCAGAAATCATTTAAGGATAAACAATACACTCTTCGATTGAATGGTGATACCCGATATACCAATAATGTTTCATTTGCTGATAATATCAGAAATACTGCCCAAAGAAGAAATATCACCCAGCGGCTCGGACTACAAATTAATCCGGGTAATCGGATGGAATTGACGCCAAACCTCTCGTATAGTCATACTAATACTAATTATTCACTGGCAACGAATACAGACATGCTCTTAAAAACTTATGGTTTTAACTTGGATGGAAGATTTTTATTTCAGAAATCAAAAACTTTTATTCTTGGCTTTTATGCCGGAAAAACATTTAACCGAGGTTTTTCAGGTAATCTGAACACCAACCCCTTGATCATAAACGCATATATTGAAAAGCAATTCCTCAAAAACAAAATGGCCTTTGTTCGTTTCCAAGGATTCGATCTGTTAGATCAGTCAAATAATATATTAAGATCGGTTGTTGAAAATGGATTTACAGATATCAGAACTAACCGGCTTACAAGATACTTCATGCTTACCTTAAATATGAGGATCAATAAACTTGTTAATGGTAAAGGCCCGGTACAGAATCACAATAATGATGATAGATATAATAGAGGTTTCCCAGGTGGGTGATGAATTCGCTGAAATATCCAATATTTTTAAACAGATTGGTTTTTGCCAATAAAAATCTTAGTTAAAAATTTGTGAGCAATAATAACAAGATATATAAGTACAATTAAGGTCTAGTTTTGTTTTTCTGAATTTTATAGGGTAATAATCATTAAAATTTCTGCTAATAGAATTTTTTAATTATTGATTTATAAGGTCTATTTCCTATCTAATTTACTCTGGATTGTACTTCAGTTTATTATGACAAAAGTGCGACCCAAATTCTTCGTTAGTTTTAAAACATAACCATTATAATTGTGTGAAATTAATACGAAACTATACTAATGAATACGAATAGTACGCTACGAAACCTGATCAGTGCCGAGGATGAATTATTGGACATGATCTCTGATGAGCATATATCTACTTCTTTTGATACGCCTTTAAGGAGTAATGCATTTGAAATGGATGACGATATAAAGATCCAGCTAATTACAAAACATTTTACTCAAATTATGGATATCCTGGGTCTTGACCTGACTGATGATAGTTTAAAGGATACTCCAAAAAGGGTTGCAAAAATGTACGTCAAGGAAATATTCAGTGGTTTGAATCCAAAGCTTAAACCAAAGCCAACCTTGTTTGAAAATCTGTATAAATACAATCAAATGCTGGTTGAACGTAATATATCAGTTTACAGCAATTGTGAGCATCATTTTGTGCCAATTACCGGCAAGGCCCATGTAGCTTATATTAGCCAGGGAAAGGTGATCGGCCTTTCTAAGCTTAATCGTATTGTTCAGTATTATTCGCAAAGACCACAGGTGCAGGAAAGGTTAACCATTCAAATTGCCAATGAAATGAAACTTGCTCTAGGAACAGAGGATGTTGCAGTTATTATTGATGCACATCATCATTGCGTGTCATCGAGGGGAGTTAGAGATATGAACAGCTCTACCGTTACCGCTGAATATTGCGGTAAATTTTTATTGCCTGAAACAAGAAATGAATTTTTAAAGCATATAGGTTAATGAGTTTGAGTGGTAAAAATATTCTGATTATTGGAGGAAGCTCTGGTATTGGTTTAGCACTCGTCAAGTCACTTTCTGCAAAAGGAGCACAGATTTATACTGCTTCCCGAACTGCATCAGATGAATGGCCAGTAGGGGTGAACTATATTAAGTTTGATGTTTTATCTGATGGAGCATCACTAGTAGATTTTTTACCCGAACAAATACATGGTTTGGTATATGCAGTTGGAAGCATAACATTGAAGCCATTCAGTCGCTTAACAGAAGAAGATTTTATTACAGAATATCGCTTAAATGTGCTTGGTGCTGTAAAAACTATTCAGCAGTCTTATCGTGCATTAAGAAATGCAAAGGCATCTTCTATTGTACTGATTAGTTCTGTTGCGGCGCGTAATGGAATGAGTTATCACGCCAGTATTGCAGCTGCAAAAAGTGGTGTGGAAGGTCTTGCCCTATCTTTGGCAGCAGAATTTGCATCACAGAATATACGAGTGAATGTAGTTGCACCATCATTGACAGATACTCCTTTGGCTTCAAACCTTCTTAATACGCCAGATAAACACGAAACTTCAGCTAAACGGCATCCCTTGGGCAGAATTGGTAATCCCGAAGATACAGCGTCTGCAATCTCATTTTTATTAACTGATGAAAGTAGTTGGATAACAGGTCAGGTGTTAGGAGTAGATGGTGGTATGGGAAATTTAAAAAATCTTTAAAGATGAATTTTAGTCGAGATCATATTTTAGCTATGGAAAAACGTTACAAAACTACGTTTGTAAATAGCCTTCCCGGATATAAGTGCCTTCAAATGCTTGGCACTATCAATGGTTCAGGAATTAGTAATCTAGGGCTTTTTAATTCAGTTTTTCATCTTGGAGCTAGTCCTGCTTTGCTTGGCATGATATTCAGACCTGATGGGGATGAGCATGATTCATTGAAAAATATCATGCAAACAGGACAGTACACTTTGAATAATGTTTTGTCTGAATGGTATCCTCAGGCACATCAAACAAGTGCCAGATTTCCTTCTGGGCATTCAGAGTTTGAATCTTGCGGATTTAAAGAGTATTTCTATGATAATTTTGAGGCTCCATTTGTTGCACAATCAAGTATAAAAATTGGTTTGGAGATGAGAGAGATCATTGATATTTCAATCAATAATACAAAGATGCTGATTGGTGAAATTGTTCATGTTTTGATGGATGATGATGTTGTTGCCCTAGACGGTTATGTAGATCATCTAAAAGCAGGTACAGTTACAGTAGCAGGATTAGATAGTTATTTTGAAACAAAACATTTAGGTAGATTGCCGTATGCTAAATTTGCTTAAATCAGTTCATAATAGAATCCAACAAATGTTTTGAATGCTACTAAAATTGATACCTTAATAATTGGTGCAGGGCTCGCAGGACTAACTGCTGCACGAGTCTTGAAGACTGCAGGTCGAAAGGTTAAAATTATTGAAGCTTCAGATGGGCCAGGGGGAAGGGTCAAGACAGATGAAGTCAATGGATTTTTACTGGACAGAGGATTTCAAGTTTTTCTCACTGCATACCCAGAAGCAAAACATTTTCTTGATTATAAAGCACTTGATCTTCGGTCTTTCAACCCGGGGTCTATCATTCTTTCTAATGCTGGGATAGATGAAATTGGCGATCCTCTTAGAGAAGCATCCGCTCTGATTCGTACGCTCAAATCTCCAATTGGTACTCTTAGTGATAAATTAAGATTGTTATCTCTTCGATTAAAACTGGCTGGTAATAGTATTGATCAGATTTTTTCTAAGAAAGAAACTACGACATTAGAATACCTTAGGGGAGCTGGATTTAGCGAAAAAATTATTTCTGATTTTTTTACTCCATTTATGGCTGGAATTTATCTTGAGCAAAAGCTGGACACTTCTTCTCGAATGTTTGAGTTTGTCTTTAAAATGTTTAGTGAATCAGATACCGCTATACCTGCTAAAGGTATGGGTATGATTTCCCGCCAACTCGCTTCTGATCTATCTGCAGAAGAACTGATCTTAAATGAACGTGCAATAAGTATTGATGAAAATAAGGTTCAAACTGCTTCTGGCAATGTATATGAGGCATCCACAATTCTAATAGCCACTACTGCTGATTGCATACCGATGCCATTTCAGCCTAGGCTAATCAAGAAAAAATCAGTGACCTGTATGTATTTTTCAGCAGACCAGGCTCCTTATCAAAAGGCCCTGATTGCATTGAATGCTATTCCCGGTAGACTTGTAAATAATTTAGCTGTCATGAGTACTATTTCTTCCTGTTATGCTCCAGAAGGAAAATCACTAATTTCTGTTTCTCTATCTGGTAATGAGCATTTTATAAAACAAGATGAGCTTGAATTGAAAGTAAAAGAAGAGTTGAAATTTTGGTTTGCAGAATGTTCTAACTGGGCACATATTAAAACCTATACTATTCCATATGCTTTGCCCGATAACAGCCATGTAAAAAATGATATTCTTTCACCTTCAATCAGGATAAATTACTCTACTTTTATTTGCGGTGATCATTTATTGAATGGATCTATCAATGCTGCTATGAAAAGCGGACGTTTAGCTGCAGAGGCTATTCTATCTATGTAAAAAATTATTCCTATATAAAATGAAAAGTTACAAACTAATGCATCAGCTTCTTAATCTTGTTAAAGATTTTGAAAATGAAAATACAGATAGAGAATTGTCCCTGACTGAGTTTTCAGGGTTTCTTATCAATCATCTCACCCAAGATAATTCAGAATCAGCTGCGGATGTCCGTTTTGGTGATAAGTATGATGCTTCCACGCAATTGGCCTACCAGATTGATAATACGATTGGCCGATTATTTATTTATATGAGTCGCTATGCAAAATCTTATATCAAAAAGACTTTGGATGGAACTCCTCTTCAAAGCCCTGAAGATTTTACTTGTCTGGCCATTCTGCTTACTCATGACAGTCTTTCGAAAAGTGAATTGATTAGTAGAAATATCCAAGAGAAAACCTCAGGCACTGAGGTAATCCGTCGTTTGATCCAAGCTGGATTAGTATCCCAATTGAATGATGTTAATGATAAAAGATCTAAGAGTATCTCAATTACAGATCAAGGTAAACAGCTCTTATATAAAGTTTTTGAGGATATGAATGATGTAGGAAAAATGGTAAGCGGAAACTTAAGTTTAACAGAAAAATTGAATCTGCAATACTTATTGCAGAAATTAGATAGCTTTCATTATAAGTTACATGAAAATAAAGCTATTCAAGGCAAAGCGGATATCCAGAATCATTCAAAAATGCTTTGATATATAGTCTTATATTTTCTGATTCTTTTTATTTGGTTAAAACTATTAATATAGCAGCTAGATAATTTTAAATTGATGATCTTAACATTTTTTAAAATTAGGTAATACTTGCTTGTTTAATTGACCAGTAACATTGTTCTGATCTGCTGAATAGTATTGTTCTGTAACCTTGCATAATAAACCCCAGGTAAATATCCTTCATTTTCAAAGGTGATCTTGTGATTTCCTGAATTTATAACAGCATCAACCAGTGTTTTGATCAATCTGCCTTCTGTATTAAACACTTGTATAAGGGTATGTCCACCTGAACTTTCATAAGAGATAGTGGTAGATGTTTGGAAAGGATTCGGATAATTGCTGATAATGTTTTTTCCAGCATTTGCGATTATTAAATCAGGACTGCTTGACATGCAGGGAGCTGACTTTTTAATCACTGGTATATTCTGGAAGTTCTTGAGCATAACATTTTCAAGAGTTGTTTCAGGAACACAGAACCACTGCTGCAAAATTGCTGCATAAATGGATCGAAAATCATATTGCATGGGTATATTGTCTGCTGTGCCAGTAGTTAAATTAATAATTGGACTAGTACCTGATACATCATTCTGGGCATAATGTCCAAAAACAAATAGGGGAGCTGCTGCTCCATGATCAGTACCTCCGCTCGAATTGGATTTGATCCGTCTTCCAAATTCAGAAAAGGTCATTCCGATTACCCTTTTACTTGAATTAAGAAATTCTAGATCATCCATAAATGCTTTGATTCCTTCTGAAACTTTTTGCATCAAGATTGCATGTGTTCCGGTTTCAGTGGCATTTGAATTAACCTGTTGGGCATGGGTGTCAAATCCTCCAAGGCTTACCATGTATATCCTTGTTTTTAAGCCACCTGCAATCAAGCGTGCAACTATTTTCAATTGATCTGCAAGACTATTCCCTGTAGGATAACCTGAAAACTGCTTAGTTACTTTTGCTGCTGCTCCTTTGATCACCGAGGCATATTGCTGAGTTTGTTGAGCGATCTGCCGTATATAGGTTAGTTCCTTTCCTCCCCTGGTATTTGGGGCCGTTCCCTGTATTCCATTGATCAGGTTGTAAAAATTAACAGGGTCTGAAATTGCCATTCCCATGTTTACTCCTGGCCCCTGCATAGCAGGTGAAACAAATGATCCAATCTGAATAGCCAGAGGGTCAGGCATTACACTGCTTGGATATCCTGTTGGGAAGTTAGTATATTCTTCATTTAAATAACGCCCTGCCCATCCTGAATTGATTATTTGATTCGAATCAGAAGCACTAAGCCAAATATCTGTGGCCCTGAAATGTGAAAAATTGGGTTGTGGATATCCAACTGACTGAACGATCTTTAGTTTTTCATCATTAAACATAGTTTGCAGCCCTGTCATTGAAGGATGCAAACCGGTGAAACTTGTACCGTTTAATTTTAAGATTTTATTTCTTGGAATAATGATGTTTGAACGGGCATTGCTTAGATTATCGTATTGGTCTATTGGGATAACCATATTTAGTCCATCATTTCCTCCATTTAGTTGAACAATAACTAATACATGGTCAGTTTCTGTTGGAGCCTGTGTAAGGGCAGAAACTAGAGGCGACTCTGCAAAGGCTTTAAAAGTAAATCCATTGATCAGTGCGGGAAATACAATTCCTGCGGGTGCTGTATGTCTTATAAAATCCCTTCTTTTCATGATAGCTGATATTCAGAAAGGTTCATAAGGTATTTAAACATAGACTTTAAGCGTGTAAGTACAATTGTTTTGTTAGCTGTATTATTCACATTTGCTTTATAAGTTACCCATGCAGCAGTCCAATATGAATCAGTTGACTGTCCGGAAAGAAGTATACTTTTCAGAAAATCTTGCACTTCTTTTGAGATATCGATCGCGTAAATTATGGAAAGACTATCGGTTATTAGAATATTTGGGTCTGCAGGATTTGATAAACTGTCAACAAAAGAAAGGATATCAATAGTTATATTTTTTCCATTTCTGGTATAACCATTTCCAATCATAGTATCGCTAAATTGGCTACGCCTTGGTAGCGTATCTGCATTGATCCATAACTTATGAAACTGGGGCTCCTGATAATAGGCAGCCCATCCTGCAACATTTGGTGGATCGCCCAGATTTTGCTGCATATTTGAAGCTTGTGTCCGGATATACTCATGCATGTAGTACAGATTCACTGTATCTGTTGAAAGCGGAAAAACTACATTGAACTCCCTACATAATCCGATACAATAGTCAAGAGGCCCCTTGATCATACAAGCACGGTTAACGGGGTCATAGAAATGTTCACTACTGAATAGTGCCTTTAAAACGGGCTTTATTTCATAATTATTACTTCTGAAAAGTGCAGCAAGGGGTGCAATCAAATTTGTTTCTGTGGCTTCATCAATTTCATAATAAACGAAAAATCGATACAATCTTCGACAAATATAAAGAGCGGTTTCTGGCTGCTGAAAAATCATATTGATCAACTCATCTAACTCGGTAGCACCCGCAGCACCTGTTTTTCCCGTAATTACTATGTTATTGTAAAACGAGGAAAACTGTTTATTTCCGGTATCGTGCTTAGTAGAGTCAAAGGCAGAAGTAATAGTTGTTGCATTGACTGTATATCCAGTCAATACTTTTGCAGCTTGTTTTACATCACTTTCAGTATAATTTGACTTCGGGCCTTTTCCTAGAGTAAATAACTCTTGTAATTCTCTTGCGTAGTTTTCGTCAGGGCTGGTTTTATTGTTCAAATAGCCATTAAGGTACCTTAGCATTCCTGGGTCAAGGGTGATCTCTTTTACCATGGATTTGAAATTGCCAAGGGCGAAAGTCCTCAATAATACATTATGCTTGTAAGAATATCTGGCGTCATTAATGTCAACAGTTTCAGTGGCAAAGTGATTATGCCAGAATAATACCATTTTTTCATGAATGGAGGTATTCTGATTCAGCATCAGTCCAGTCCACCATGATTTGAATGATGAATTTCTATAACCTGTAGCGTTCCCATCATTAGGAGCTGTAACCCAACTCTGGCCTAATGGAACAACTGGGTCGGTATAGGAAGTAGTATTGTAATTATTAACTGGAGGATCAGGAGTAGGATCTGCAATGAATAGCATATCGAGAACGTCATTCAGAGATTTACCTTTTACTTTGGAGATGTCAGCAGGTTTTACACCAAAAAGCACTCGCCTCAATAGATGAATCAGTTCAGCGTTACCAATAGGAGGAGAATAAGGAGATAATCCAGCATTTGTTCTAAATTCAGGAGATTTTGTATGAGTATTGGCGATAATGAAACTACGTCTATCCATTAAAGACTCAAATGTTTTGTTATAATTAGTAGTAATAGTAATAAAAATTTATTTTTTTTAAAAGGAAACAGAAGACAATTTTTTAATAAATCAAAGCTCAAAATCTGTTTATTTTCTTAATTTTTATCTAGTTAAAATACTATTTATTTTTCAAGATAGGATTTATCTTCTTTTTTTTTAATTGAATAAAGAAATTTTTAATTTAATAATCAATAAATAACAATTCCTTAATAAACTGGCGGCTTATGTTTAGGCTTTGTATTTTTTTATAAACCTAATTTTTTAGTATTAAATTTCAGTTCTAAGTTGTTTTTTTCTTACTTAGCTATTAAATTTTTACATCCACTAAATCATGAAGTATATCCTAATCAATTTTATTTTAGCTATTGGAATTCTCGGATACTTTTTTGTGCTTCCTAAAAGCTTTATTAAGGATCAGCCAATTAATACAAGGCAGGAAAGTACAGTGGTGAAAACAGTAGCGCAAAACTTGAATGTGCCTTGGGAAATTGCTTGGGGTCCGGATAATAAGATATGGATTGCTGAACAACAAGGTCTGATTAGTAGGATAGACCCAATTACAGGAAGTAAGGAAATTTTACTTAAGCTAACTGATGTTTGGCAGTTGCGTACAAGTGGTCTGCTTGGTATGGCGCTTCATTCCGACATGAAGAAAAATCCATACGTTTTTTTGGATTATACCATTGAAAAAAACAATAAGAAATATTCTCGTTTGGTTCGTTATACCTGGCAAAAAGATACACTATTGAGTCCAATGGTACTGATGGAAATTCCGGCTGCTTTAGGCCATAATGGATCAAGAATTGTAGTTAACGATGGTTTGGTTTATTGGGCTACCGGCGATGCCATGAGTCTGGTTGATTCTCAGGATCCTAAAACACCTAATGGCAAGATTTTAAGAATGAATATTGATGGTTCTGTCCCTGCTGATAATCCAATGAAGGGAAATCCTGTTTGGGCATGGGGCTTCCGCAATATACAGGGAATGGCATTCTCAAAAAGTGGCCAACTCTATACCTCAGAACATGGCGACACCAATGATGATGAGGTAAATCTAATTAGTAAAAACAGAAATTATGGCTGGCCTACAGTTCAGGGTATTGCAGAAAGTGATGCCGAAACTTCATTCAAGGGCTTGAATAGTACAGTTGACCCATTAAAAGCTTGGACTCCCACCATTGGTCCTGCGGGTCTTGATTATTATGCTTCAGATAAGATTCCGGGATTAAAGAATTCACTCTTACTGGTTTCCTTAAAAGGGAAGAGCTTAAGAGCACTTAAATTGGATGCTCAGGGTAAAAAAATACTTACTGAAGATATCTATTTCGAAAACAAATTTGGTAGGATCAGAGATCTATGTGTTTCTCCTGCTGGCGATATTTACCTAGCAACGAGTAACCGCGACTGGAATCCGGTAGCAGGTTTTCCTAGGCCTGAAGATGATCGAATAATTAAGATCTCCAATCTAAGTAAATCTGATCCTCAAAATTCACTTTCTTCGATGGCGGCAGGTTCAAAAGCTGAAACCTTATATCTTCAATATTGTGCCTCATGCCATAAGGAAAATGGTTTAGGTGTTAAGGGTACTTTTCCCTCCTTACAAAATTCACAAACCGTGGTTCTTAATCCAAAAGAGCTGATTAAAAAGATTTTGATAGGTTCAACCGGTCCGGCAACTATTAATGGAGTTATCTATGATTCAGTTATGCCCTCTTTCGCTTTTATGAAAGATGAAGATCTCTTGGATATTTTAACTTATATACGTTCCATGGGATCGAGCCATGCAGTTCCAATTAAGCCAGAGCTAGTTAAGCAGGTTAGGGCATCTTTGAATAAATAAATGGTATTCGTTTTTAATGAATTGTGATTAAAAATACCCCATTTT
Organism: Sphingobacteriaceae bacterium; assembly: GCA_947479815.1. Taxonomy (GTDB): domain Bacteria; phylum Bacteroidota; class Bacteroidia; order Sphingobacteriales; family Sphingobacteriaceae; genus Daejeonella. Next base: position 15,049 of record CANKAT010000019.1, on the reverse strand, counting down.
TAATTTCATTTTCATACCGATATTAAACTTCCATGTTTGTTTATCGGATTCTAGTACTAAGATCAGCTATTTAGGTATATTAGGAGATTAAGGCGAATGAATGGAAGATTTTAATCCACAGTTCTACAGCCTTATAGAAATCAAATGACTTTTATAAATCAACCATTTCAGTACTGATAAATAAACTTTTCTATTGGTCATAGTTAGCTTATTATTGATTTTTAACTAATCATTATTCGGGATCCTTTCAATTGAACATTATTGAAGATTATATTTTCATGCCTAAAAAGAGATTATTCTATACACTTCGTACTTTTTGGAAGAAACTAGGGCCTGGATTAATAACCGGTGCAAGTGATGATGATCCGTCTGGAATTGCAACTTACTCGCAGGCGGGGGCACAATACGGACTTTCAACCTTATGGACTGCCTTGATCACTTTTCCATTAATGGCTGCAATCCAGGAAATGTGTGCTCGAATCGGTTTAGTTACTTCTAAAGGATTGACAGGTACACTACGAGATCATTACTCCAGACCGATTCTTTACCTGATGGTTTTATTTAGTTTTCCGGCCATCGTCATGAATATCGGAGCAAATATTGCAGGTATGGGAGCCGTAGGGAATCTTTTAGTTCCAACTATACCTTCAGAGTTTTTTAGCATTGGTTTTACTGCTTTGCTTTTTGTACTTATTATCTATTTACCCTACAGAAAGTTTGCTTCTATCCTAAAATATCTTTGTATAGTACTTCTGGTTTATTTGATCGTCCCTTTCTTATACAAACAGGATTGGCTTGCTATTCTAAAGGGTACTTTAATACCAAAAATCACATTTGATAAAAAATACATCAGTATTCTTGTCGGAATACTTGGAACAACACTCTCTCCTTATCTCTTCTTTTGGCAGGCAACCATGGTGGCAGAAGATAATAGTCACAAAAGGAAGAAAATTATTATTGACAAGAAAATATTAGGCGATATTAAACAGGATGTTGATTTTGGTATGTTATTCTCCAATATTGTCATGTTCTTTGTCATTCTTACCTCTGGGACAGTTCTATTTAATGGTGGTATACATAACATTGAAACTGTTGAACAAGCAGCATTGGCCCTGAGACCTTTAGCAGGCGATGCCGCATATTTGCTATTTGCTCTAGGGGTAATTGGGACCGGATTATTAGCTATCCCGGTATTATGTGGTTCTTTATCCTACATCATCACAGAGTCTTTTGGATGGAAGCGGGGCTTGGATAAAAAATTTCACCAGGCAAAAGCATTTTATGTAGTTGCCGGAATCTCTTTGATACTTGGGTTAATAATTAATTATGTTGGAATTTCTCCAATAAAAGCCCTGCTATGGTCTGCCATTCTTTATGGATTAACCGCGCCTGTTTTAATTGCTATTATTCTTCATATAGCTAATAATAAGGAGGTTATGGGTAATTTTACGAATAATAAATTTTCGAATTTCATGGGATTCACCGCTCTTATTTTAATGAGTATCGCTGCATTGACACTGATTTATTTGCAGATTTTGGATTGATTTTCATTATATCCGTTAAGAATAATTCGAGTATATTTTTCTTCGATTATACCAAAACAATTGGCTTTTCTTGTAAATTTTCTATTATTTAGGGAAAAATTATAGACCAATTGCACAATTGCTATGATCTTAAAGCTAAACTCATGAATTACAGACAATACGCAGAAAAATATCAAGACAATCTTTTAAAAGATGTTATTCCATTTTGGTTAAAAAACTCAGGAGATAGGGAATTTGGAGGTTTTTTTACCTGTATTGATCGTGATGGCAATGTATTTGATACTGATAAATTTGCATGGTTGCAGTTCAGACAGGTGTGGTGCTTCAGTATGCTTTACAATCAGGTGGATCAGAAAAAAGAATGGCTTGATTTTGCTGTTCAGGGTGCTGAATTCATGAAAAAACATGGAAAGGATGAAAATGGTAATTTTTATTTTTCACTCACCCGTGAAGGTCAGCCGCTCATTCAGCCCTATAATATTTTTTCGGATTGCTTTGCCGCAATGGCCTTTGCACAGCTTTACAGAGCTACAGGTACAGAAGAATATGGCAAGCTTGCAATTGATACCTTTAATAATATCCTTAGCAAAAAGGATGATCCGAAAGGAAAATATAATAAAGCCTATCCTGGCACCCGGCCTTTACAGGGTTTTTCATTACCAATGATTCTTTGTAATCTGGTTCTTGAACTGGAACATCTTTTGGATACAGACTTAATTGAAAAGACCATAAATGATGGTATACATTCAGTGATGGATATATTTTATCAGGAAGATCTGGGCATTATTTTAGAAAATGTGAAGCCAGATGGTACGTTTTCTGATTCCTTTGAAGGACGTTTGGTTAATCCGGGACATGGTCTAGAATCGATGTGGTTCATTATGGATATTGCCGAACGCAGAAATGACCAGGCACTCATTAAAAAAGCAGTTGATATTACCCTAAACATTCTTGAATATGGATGGGACAAGGAATTTGATGGAATTTTATATTTCATGGACGTGAAAGGTCATCCTCCACAGCAATTGGAATGGGATCAGAAATTATGGTGGGTTCACATTGAAACTTTAATCAGTTTGTTGAAAGGATTTCACCATACCGGCGATCAGCGATGCTGGGATTGGTTTGTAAAGGTTCATAACTACACATGGGCCCATTTTCCGGATGCTGAAAAGGGCGAGTGGTATGGTTATCTGAACCGTAGGGGAGAAGTATTGCTTCCACTTAAAGGAGGAAAATGGAAAGGTTGTTTTCATGTTCCTAGAGGATTATTCCAATGCTGGAAAACTTTAGAAAAGATAGACGCAAAGTATTCTAAATAACACATTTTTCGGCTTAAAGCTAAAAGCGTAAAGCCTAAAGCATGATACTCAAAAAACTTTAATAGATTATGGCAAATATACCTTTACATAACAGTGTAGTTTCCGATCAGGAGAATTCGGGCCAGAATTACATGCCCGCACTCATCTCACTCGCTGTTCTTTATTTTATGAACGGTTTTATTACCTGTTTGAACGACACTTTGGTGCCTTTTTTCAAAGAGGGATTTACCTTAAGTTATGCAGATTCATCACTGGTTCAGTTCTATTTTTTCTTGACTTATGGTCTTATGTCATTTCCAGCGGGTATGATTGTTGAAAAAATCGGTTATAAGAATGGAATGGTTCTTGGATTTGCAATCGCAGCAATTGGTTCTTTATTATTTTATCCTGCTGCCGATATGCATCTTTATTATTTATTCCTGGCTGCATTATTTGTGCTAGCGATAGGTGTTGTGGTATTACAGGTAGCTTCAAACCCCTATATTACAGCACTTGGTCCGGCCAAAACTGCATCTTCGCGTCTTACCCTGATTCAGGCAGTAGGATCAATTGGAACCACCATCGCGCCTATTTTTGGTGCACATTTTATTTTATCTAGATTACAGGAATCAGGTACGTCAAGTGATGCGGTAAAATACCCTTATTTAGGTATCGCAGCCTTGCTCATCTGCATTGCCTTGGTAGTTTATAATTTGAAACTACCAAAGATTAGCACCGGTGCCGAAAGCACTGTGGCTACTCCCGAACAAAGAAGAAGTATCTTCTCTTTCCGTAACCTGAACTTTGGTTCATGGGCTATTTTTGCTTATGTAGGTGCCGAAGTTTCTATAGGTACTTTTTTGACAAATTACATCGCCGATACCTTAAGTATGGGTGTTGAAGATGCAAATTCATATGTTTCCTATTATTGGGGCGGTATGCTGCTCGGGCGACTGATTGGTTCTTACCTTTTGAAAACAGTAAAACCTTCAATTGTCCTTACCATTTGCGCCGCAGCAGCAATAGTGCTGGTAGTTCTTTCTGTAAATACTTCCGGTACATTAGCTGTTTGGTTGATGATTGGAGTAGGATTATTCAATTCAGTGATGTTTGCGATTATTTTCGCACTTTCCGTTCAGGGATTGGGAAAATATACCACCAAAGCGTCAGGAATATTATCAACAGCTATTGCAGGTGGTGCAATTATTTCATTTTCTCAAGGTTATTTAAAAGACCACTCAACATGGGCGATAGCATTTATGATTCCGGTTCTTTGTTATTTATACATTGTTTTCTTTGGTCTTAATGGCTACAAGTCAAAAGCTGAAAGTTTATGAAAAGAAGAAATTTTTTAAGTCTCACAGGGCTAGGAGCCACGGGCTTGGCTTCGGGAGCTTTAACTTCATTCCCCAATATTTCATTAGCTGCAAGTGCTGCGATTGAACAGAAATCATCTGAGCTATCTGCAAATCTGGTGATCGCAGGTGGAGGTGTAGGAGGCTGCGCAGCTGCTTTATCTGCTTTAAGAAACGGTCTGGATGTGATTATGACTGAGGAAACCGACTGGATCGGCGGCCAGCTCACCTCGCAAGGAGTACCTCCAGATGAACATGCCTGGATCGAAACTCATGGTGCACCAAAGGCCTATCGTGATTATAGAAATGCGGTTAGAGAATATTACAAAAACAACTACCCCATCACAGATGTTGCAAAATCAAGGCCAAAACTTAATCCTGGTAATGCGACGGTTTCAGCGCTTTGCCATGAACCTCGCGTATCTCTAGCTGTTTTGCATAATATGCTTGCCCCTTTTATAAGTTCAGGCAGATTAACACTATTAATTGAGCATAAAATCAGCTCAGCAGAATATTCAGGAAATAAAGTAAAAGCACTAAGAGCTCAAAGTTTAAGATCGGGCCACATAGTAATTTTAGTGGCCCCTTACTTTGTAGATGCTACAGAAACTGGTGAATTACTGCCATTGACGAATACTGAATTCGTAATGGGAACTGAATCAAGAAATGAAACGCATGAATTACATGCACCATTAAAAGCCGACCCAGATAATCAGCAGGCATTTACCATGTGTTTTTCTATGGACTATGTCCCTGGTTCAAATAATGTTGGCGATAAACCAGCTGAATACGATTTTTGGCGAAATTTGGTGCCTAAAATGACTCCTGCATGGCCGGGTAAATTACTTGATTTGAGTTATTCTAATCCCAAAACGCTTGAAAAGAAACCATTGGGACTCAATCCTGATGGGAGCGCTACAGATCCATATCTTAATCTTTGGAATTACCGTCGCATCCTTGCCAAAGAAAATTTCACCCCAGGTGCTTTTAAAGGGGATATTTCTACGGTGAATTGGCCACAGAATGATTATACTCTTGGGAACCTGGTGGGTGTATCTCAGAAAGAGTTCAACCATCATGTAGCAAGAGGAAAACAGCTTAGCTTATCCTTATTTCATTGGCTTCAAACTGAAGCACCACGGCCGGATGGGAAACTGGGTTGGCCTGGTCTGCGTTTACGAAAAGATGTAATGGGGACAGAAGATGGCTTGGCAAAATACCCTTATATTCGTGAATCCAGACGTATTAAGGCTGAGTTTACAGTTCTAGAAGAGCATGTTGGTCAAGAGAATCGAATACAGGTTGCTGGGCCTATTGCTGGTAAGATCGCAGCCGATTTTTATGACAGTGTAGGTATCGGCTATTACCATATTGATCTACACCCCAGCAGCCGTGGAAATAATTATATCGATTTTTCATCATTACCTTTCCAGATTCCTTTAGGTTCTTTACTTCCCATACGAATGGAAAACCTGATCCCTGCAAATAAAAACATAGGCACCACACATATCACGAATGGTTGCTACCGTCTGCATCCGGTTGAATGGAGTATTGGAGAGGCCGTTGGATTATTAGTGACTTATTCCCTAAAAAAACAGGTTTTCCCAAAACAAGTGCGTGAAGGAAAAGAATTACTTGCTGAGTTCCAAGAATTTATTGTGAGGCAAGGGGTGGAGTTGAAGTGGAGGTAGGTTTTAGGTTGTAGGTTTTAGGTTGTAAGTTTTAGGTTGTAAGTTTTAGGTTGTAAGTTTTAGGTTTTAAGTTAAAAGCATAAAGCTAAAAGCTAAAAGGTGAAAGCAAATTGTGCAATCTCATATCTCATATCTCAAATCTCATATCTCAAATCTCATATCTCATATCCGTTATAGGTTATAAGTTAAAAATTAAAAGCAAATTGTGCAATCTCATATCCGTTATAAGTTAAAAGCAGAAAGCTAAAAGCTAAAAGCAAATATTGCTATCTCACATCTCAAATCTCATATCTCATATCTCATATCTCATATCTCATATCTCATATCTCACATCTCAAATCTCACATCTCACATCTCAATCATGAAAAGAAGAGAAATTCTAAAAAGTCTCACAATCCTTCCCTTAGCTGGAGCCATAGGCGCAAAAACTGCAGGAGCTGAGTCCAAGCAAAAATCAGACTGGACACCAAAAAAAGTATCGATTCCAAGTAAATATCCTAGCTCAAGCCCATTATCGGCATGCATTCGTTCAGGACATTTAGTTTTTGTAAGTGGTATTGGCGGCTGGTATGCAGATAGAAGAAAAGAACCTGGAGATATTCAGGTGCAAATCAAAAGTGCATTGGAACAGATGAAGGATCTGTTGGAACGAGCAGGAACGAATATGGGTAATGTCTTGAAAGTGCACATGACTTTGGCTGAACCTAATAAGAACATCAAAGCGCTTAATGAAGTATACGGCGACTATTTTCCTGATCCAAAGCCTGTACGTTCTTACAGTGGATGTGGTGTAGATCAAATGGGAAAAGATGGAATATTAGTACAGATTGATTGTGTTGCTTATATCGATTGATTGAAATTAATATTCTAAATTTTGTTCATTATCCCTATAAAAAAAGCCCCGAGCTCATGGAGATCGGGGCTTTTAAAATTTATTCGGATTGCAATTAGCTTGAAAGCGGTGGTCCAGTAGGAACAACGATTTTCTGGCGACTGCTTGGCTGAATATATTTCTTAGCAGTGAACTTCGATGTCAGGTATTCTCCATGATGGATATTTCCAGACATGGAATCACCAGTAAGTGTTCCTGAGAAAGTAAATGGAACATTGTCAGCTAACAATTTTGATGCACTTCTGAATTTTACTTCATTACCTTCTATCGTGCCTTCCAATTCATTGGTCGTAAATGTACTCTTATGAGAACCTTTAAGCCAGTTTGAATCTTGTTGTTCAATAAAGAAGGTATGCTTGCTAGTTTCTCTGAAGTATTCAACTGTAACTTCCCAACGACCTTTAATGTCTGCTGCCGGAGCTTTCATTTCAGGTACAGGTGGGCGTTTCATAGAAAGTGCTGCAAAAATACGCTCAGCAACGATTTTATCATCGCCTGGTTGCATCATGAATGCAGCAACACTGATAGAAGTTAAATTAGCAGCACCTGCTGCACCACGTCCACCACCACCTGCACTCAATGCAATACGAGGAGTAGTTGTTGAAAGATAAGTGGCAATATCCTGTCCTGTTGCATTGAACGTTGATGGGTCCCATGAAATATTCAGGTTTGGAGTACGGTTATCTAATCCTTCAGGTTGACGGATTTTAGTGGTAATACCAGCAATTGCAGAAACGCGTTTTGAGATTGTTTCAAGGTAACCTGTCCAGGCAATTTCTTCCTGTGCATGGTTACGTTTTGTCCAAGCTTCAACAGCGGCAAGCATTCCTATTTGCTCTTCTTTTCCAACTTTGTTATCACGGCCTGCACCGTGGTGTGGTGCGCTTGACTGCCATGTTGCCATTAAGAATTTCTTATCTCCTAATAATAATCCGGCACTTTGTGGACCACGTATTGCCTTTCCACCACTGTAAGCAACAACTGTTGCTCCGTCGGCAAGGTGTACGTTAGGTTTTAAGGTAAGTGCTTCTGCAGCAGCATCTACAAATACAGGTACTCCTTTAGCTTTTGCTGCTTTTGAGATTGCAATAACAGAAAGTGGACCAGTATCACCTGGTGTAGTAGGCATCATATAGATCATTGCAGTACGAGAATTCATCGCGGCTTCCAGTTCTTCTTGTGTTTCTACAGTCACTACCTTAACTCCGACATTACGAACAGCATGGTCATAGGTATTGCGTGAATGACGCGGGATGATTACTTCATTTTTTTCGAACCCTGTAAGATCAGGTACGCGGACAAGCTTTTCAGGATTTCCACCAGTTACCGCTGCTATTGTACTGATCTTTATTCCTCCTGCACAACCACAGGAAACCACTCCCCATTCAGCGCCTGATAATTCTGCTAGTTTTTTACCAACACCCATTGCCAGTTCATCTAATTGAACATAGTTTGATTGAGCATTGTACATTGCTTCTTTAGCTTCAGGAACTAAAGTAGATGCACCTATGATTGTGAAGGTACCACGGCAGTTAATTACCGGCTCTACCCCAAGTGCACGATACACTTCAGGACCTAATAATGCTGATGCTGAAGCAGTACCAGCAAGACCTGCTCCTTCTGCAACAGCTGGAGCAGCCATGGCAGCCTGAGCACTTCCAACAACTCCGCCAGCTAATGGCAGCAATGTCAGACCTTTAATAACGTCTCTACGTTTCATTGAATAATTTATTTAAGTTATATTGAGATTGATTTTTACGGTTTTATAATTCTTGAATAAAGAATTCTCTAATTTAATGACTTAGGTAAATAGTTAACACTAATATAAGTAGTATTCATGTTACATCTGTTTCATTGAATTAATCGATTAAATTTTGTTATTTTTTTTGACTATTTCTAAATTCTTTTACCTCCTCAACACTTATTGCTGATGCGGTATTCCCAAAACTTTGTCTGATATAAGTTAGAATAGTAGCAACTTCTTCATCTTTCAGGAAATTATGAGCCGGCATCTGTCCGTTGTAGGGTTTATCATTCACTACGATTTCTCCATTTAATCCTTTGAGTATAGTATTCAATAACTTTGTTTTATCTCCAGTTACCCAATCTGTTCCGCCAAGAGGAGGGAAGCGGTTGCCATCTCCTTTTCCATCATTTTGGTGACAAGCAGCACAGTAGGTATTGTATAGTTTTGCCTTTTCTGGGATCTTACCTTTTTCTAGATTATCCTTTACTGCATCAGGTGTGCGGATATGAGAAAGTAGTTTGTGTTTTTCCATCTCTGCCAGTTGTGCTGTGCCGAAATTCTTTTTATCTCCTTTGTACATCACACGCCAGATTTTTCCTTTTTCAGTCTCACTGATGTATAAAGATCCATCGGGTCCCATTGCAATTCCCATTGGCCGATAAATCGCATCTCTTACGTTCACTATTGGATCTACACCTGCAAAACCATCTGCAAATACTTCCCAATCACCAGTAGGAGCACCATTTTTGAATGGAATAAATGCTACAAAGTAGCCTGCTTGTGGATAGGGTGCACGGTTTGTTGAACCATGAAATGCGATAAAAGCTCCGTTTTTATATCGAGCAGGAAATTGATCTCCCTGGTAAAAATAAAGGTCATTTGGTGCCCAGTGCCCAGGAAAGCCAATTAATGGCTGTGCCAGTTCTTTTCCTTTTCCTTCTTTTTTACCATCACCTCCATATTCTGGGGTCATTAATTTCTTTTTCTGCATTTGGTCATAGTAGTAATATGGCCAGCCTGCATCATCGCCTTCCTTGAGTTTCAAGAACTCTTCTGATGGCAATACTGCACTTTGCCAGGCAGTATAGAGTTCAGGGAATAAGCGGTGCAAATTATCTCTTCCATGTTGAAGCACATATAAACTTTTATCTGTCTTATTCCAATCCATAGCTACAATACTCCGTAAACCGGTTGCAAATAAGGTTCCGTCTTTTTGTGTGAGTCCGGTTTTATTAGCATCAAAACGCCAGATTCCGGCATGCTGCTCAAGTTCCGGACATGGAAATATTCCTGGTTGACCAGGCTTTCCTCCAGGCGTGTTTGCCATGTCCATACAGTTATTGGAGGGTGTGCCAAAAGGAACATACATAAATCCTTTATCATCAAATGAAACCGGCTTGGTAATATGCCAGTGTGCGCCATGTTCGTGATCATCAGTTAGCACTGTTTCCATCTCACTTTCCGGAATCAGTTTGCCCGGAGTAAGTTTGCTTCTGTAAATGGCCAGTGAAGAGCTATAGTATAGGTATCCTTTATGGATACGCATGCCATTAGCCAGACTGCCAACATCTTTATAGCTTCCAAAATGCTGAATAATATCTGCTTTTCCATCATTATCCGTATCCCGTAAAGCTACATTGCCTCCCTTTGCTGAAAACCTTAGTTTGACATAAATATCTCCGTTGTCATTTACTGCCAAGTGTCTTGCAGGACCGATGCTATCCGTAACTACTACCGCTTCAAATCCACCAGGAAGGGTAATTCCACCATTGTTAGGATCAGAAGGAGGAAGGCCTCCTGCATTTTGCATTAGGGTATGACTGAGCAGCGCTATTGAAAGTATAGTGATTGCTCCGTAAGCTAAAGGTTTTTTGAAAAATATAGAATTGAAATTCAGTTTCATTTTATTGTAAGCGGATTATGCTATATTATGATTGATTAGATTCAAAAGTAAATATGCAAAAAAAGCTGTTTTAATTCAAGACATCAAGGATATGAAAATCATTATATTGTAGTAGCGCATGCAGCATGTGTTTAATAAAAGTACACTCGGCACGCGTGCGCTAGCGGGGAATGTTAATACAACCTTGTTTTATAGCTCTCTTGAAATCCTTGCCTTATTGATTCTTCGGTATATTCAGTTGAATTAAGATGATCTGATAAAATTGATGAAACTGATGGTAAGGAATCTTTCTGTTTCCATGACTCACTATCCCATGTTTTAGATCGCATAAATGCCTTTGCACAATGAATAAAGCATTCTTCAACTCTGACGCCAATTCCTAAAACTGGCTGCTTTTCATGTGCTTTCATTTTCTTAAGAATATCTTCATCTTTTATTACATAGGCAGTCCCATTAATTCTAAGAGTTTCGCCAAGACCGGGTATGATAAACAGAATTCCAATTTGGGGATTTAGTAAAATGTTTTTTAACGAATCAACTCTACGATTACCGGGTCTTTCAGGGATCACTAAATGCTTTTCATCTAAAACTAAAACCGCTCCTGGAGCATCACCACGTGGTGAAACATCGCAATTCCCTGTATTATCGGCGGTTGCTAAAAATAATAAGGGCGATAAAGCGATAAAATTTAAACAATGTTTGTCAATTCTGTTAATTGATTTTCTATTGACTAGATCACTGGGATATCCCAGTATTGCCCTGATTTGAATCTCGGAAGTCAGGATTTCTTTAAATGGATTATCCATAGAGATTATTCAATTCGAGTTAACATTTTTATTGAGTCTGAATTTCGAAAAAATATATATTTATGCTTCTCAATATAACTTATTCCTGTGTTTATTGCAATCTAAATCTAATTAAAAACAATCATAAGATTTGTTCATTAAGAAGCTAAATTGAAGACTTTCGTTTTTTTTCTGCTTTGGGTTGAAGTATACATCCGTTTAACCTCTATGGTGTTTTCATCATATTGTTTTATTGCACCACAAGCCACAGCCTTTGAGTTTTCATAGGCTACAATTACATACCTGATCTGATCAGTTTTGTTAAATTGGATATAAAATTCATGGTCTTCTCCATCTGATATGGCTAAACCGGCATCCAATAAAATGATCAGCTCTTTGAAATCGGGATTATTTGCATCGGTTCTAAGCAGTTTGATCATTATTTTTTAAATCATTCGTATTCAATCATACACTAGCGTCTCTGCGAGATATTTTTTTTAGCTAACCTCATTAATATTAAATTTTACACCGATAAATTATCTCATGCATACTTAATTTTGGCTCGCAAAGACGCTAAGACGCAAAGGGTAATAGATTAATTATGATCATTTGTATTCAATAATACAATACTGTCTCTACCTCTTAGCGAGCTATTTTTTATAATTTCTTTGCTCCTGGCACCAAACTCGTCATATCACCGATTTTAACTGGTTTTCCAGAATCGATACTATTCCGGGCTGCAATTCCAATAAGGATGGCGAAAGCCCCATCCCTTAATCCTGCCGCCTGCCTGAATGGATCGCTTTGGTTGGGTAAAAATATTTGTTCCTTCATTCGATCATCACCACCTCCATGTCCGCCTTCTTTATTGGAGATCTTGATAATCTCTCGTTTACCAAAATTGGTGGTTATATGAATTTCATCAAAGCCATCCTCATCCCATGGCTGTCTTTCTTTGATCCAAACATCCATTTTACCTTTGGTGCCGTTGAATGAAATTCTATAGCCTTCATAAGGTGAATAGGCTGTCAGTGAGTAACTTACCTGTACTTTATTTGCGTATTTGATCTGTACAGCCATTTTATCAAAAATATTAATATCCTCTTTCCAAACACAGCCATCCCGTAAATAGCCATCGTATTTTTCATTTTCAACATACAGTTTCATCAAGGTTGAATCTTTGGTGATATCCCAATAAAAATTGCATTGTTTGGTATGCGGACAAGTACGACAATGGGTATGTCTGAATGAATTGTTCTTTCCATAAAAATCTAGCGATCCATAGGCAAAAACCTCTTCTGGATCTGAATCAATCCACCAGTTGAGCAGATCAAAATGATGGGATGCTTTATGCACCAGTAAACTGCCGCTTTTTTCCCTTAAGCGATGCCAGCGCCTAAAATAATCAGCTCCATGGCTAGTATCGAGATACCAGTGAAAATCTGCAGAAGTGATTTTTCCTATAGAATTGGAACGCAGAAGCTCATATATTTTAGCCCGGTGTGGTGAATATCTGTAATTAAAGGTGACTCTCACTTTCTTGCCCGTACGTTTTTCGGCATCCATTATGGCCTGACACTTATCTTCATCGGTGGTGAGTGGCTTTTCGGTAATGATATCAGCACCCATCTCCATCCCTTTGATAATAAATTCATGGTGCGTACAATCAACGGTGGTTACCATCAGGATATCTGGTTTGGTTTCGCGCATCATTTTTTCGAAATCAGTGAAAGTAGGGCAGGATACACCCATATGTGATTTTGAAAAACGCAGTCGTCCTTCATTGATATCACAAAGACCTACAAACTCAACTTCATTTCCGAATTTTTCAACTACTGATTTACCCCACATGCTGAAAGCTCTGATACCCAGACCAACCATAGCAATTCTTTTTTTTGATGTTGTTTTCAAAAAAGCTTCGGCTGAAGATGTCGGTAAAATAGTGGATCCGGCCAGTATGGTGCCAGTTTTCAGGATAAAGTTCCTTCTTTTCATAAAAATAAATAATGTTAAAAATTCAGGAATTAAGTTAAGAATATTCCATAATAAAAATACATTTCTTAATTGTACTTACTTTAGGATAAGACCATTGATAAAATTACTCAGCTTTCATTGCCAATTCTTTCAAATCTGTTGGCATTTTATCAAAAGGTGTACTTCGTTTTAGGGAAGTAAAATTGTATCAAGAAATACAAGGCCCCTCAGCTGCCGAAGGGCAGCTTTCGGCATGAGTTTTTTTAGCTCTAAATAAATTTCTTTATCCGTTATACAAAGCGTCTTTGCGTCTTTGCGAGAGTCTTTTTTTCGTATACCCAGAGCTAAAATTGTATCAAGAAATACAAGGCCCCTCAGCTGCCGAAGGGCAGCTTTCGGCATGACATTAGATTTAATTTATTTTTTTTAGTCGCCATGGCTTGTTGTATGGTATGAATTGCACGTGCATGTAAAGAGTAATAATATTTATACTTTCTTTACAAATTCTGATTTTAAGGCCATTGAACCGAATCCGTCGATTTTGCAGGAAATGTTATGGTCGCCATCTGAGAGGTGTATGTTTTTTACTTTTGTGCCGGCTTTTATTGGCTTGGGTGAACCTTTAACAGGAAGATCTTTGATAACCATAACCGTATCTCCATCTTTCAACTCGTTCCCGTTTGAATCTAGTACTTTTAGATGGTCATCTGTTTCAATAGTTGATTCTTCACTCGGTTCCCATTCATGGAAGCATTGTGAACAAATCATTCTATTTTGATCAGGATAGGTAAATTCCGATTTGCATTTTGGGCAGAGTTGATTGTCGCTCATGAGATGGTCGTTGATTTACAAAGATAAGAAAAAACAGGGGGCTGATTTTTTAAACTATTTAAGCCAATCTATGAGTGATTGGCCTAGATTAAACGATTAATTATATTAAGACACTTTGGTTTATTGAATTCAAAAAATCAAGTAAAATCAATTCATTGTATTTTTTAAAATAAAATCTACAATTGGAATCGGGTCTTTTAAACTATGCGGATGATGACCTACTCCTTTTTTGATAATCAATTCAATTTCGCCTCCGGCCGCTTTGTAAACTGCTGCCAGTTTATACGTATTTTCATCAATGGGTACAACCGTATCAACATCACCGCAAACAGTTATCAGTGGAATTTTAGCTTTTGCCAGTTTAACGCAATTATTAATAGGAATATCTTTGAATTCTTTTACTGTTAATTCAGTCAAACCATAGGCTTGCAAACATTTCAACCAATCGTTTTTTGATCCTTCGCCTTTACCCAGGCCCCCGGGCCAGCTTTTAATGTCGCAAACAGGTGCGTCTGCATAGATGCAAAAAACTTTGTCTGTATTTTCAGAAGCCCAGTTATAGGCATCCAAACCACCTCTGCTCATTCCTTCGAGTACAGTTTTTTTATTTAAACCGAAATTTTTGATTAGAAATGCATAAAATGAATTTAATCGGTTTATCGCTACTTTATTACCATAAAGATCAACAACATCAACATACACTACATGAAACCCTTTGTTTAACAAGGCGATATCTGTTTGTGGTTCATGCCCCCAAAATTGTGTACGCCAGATCCAGTTTCTTGCTTTATTTGACTGATTAGGGAATACAATTTTGGCATCAACACCATCAAATTTAAACTCGATAATTTCAAAGCCATTCCATGTATTTGAAATCGGATTTTTTAGGAATTTAAGCCTTGTAGTATGCCTATATGCGGAATTAAATCCTGATTTTAGCTTAGCATTCCCAACTGATGTGCTGGCAATAAGCATGGTTAATATAATTAAAAGCCCATAGGTTAAACTGCTAAAATATCTCATTAT